>NZ_JAFMKL010000107.1:0-5462 GCF_017852955.1 Vulcanococcus sp. DEBay_Sum22DG08_74 | reverse complement strand
CGGGTGGCGGTGAAGATCAAGAGCCACCACAACGTGGGTGGCCTGCCCAAGGATCTCCAGTTCAAGTTGGTGGAGCCCCTCCGGCGTCTGTTTAAAGACGAGGTCCGCAAGGTGGGCCGCACCCTGGGACTTCCCGAGGAGATCGTCGGCCGCCACCCCTTCCCCGGTCCTGGCCTGGCGATCCGCATCCTCGGTGAGGTGACGGACGACAAGCTCGACATCCTGCGCGATGCCGATCTGGTGGTGCGCGAAGAGATCAAAAATGCTGGTCTCTATCACGACATCTGGCAGGCCTTCGCGGTGCTGCTGCCGGTGCGCAGTGTTGGTGTGATGGGTGACAAGCGCACCTATGCCTTCCCCATTGTTCTGCGCTGTGTCTCCTCTGAAGACGGCATGACGGCGGATTGGTCCCGCTTGCCCTACGACCTGCTGGAGAAGATCTCCAACCGGATCGTGAATGAGGTGAAGGGCGTGAACCGGGTGGTGCTCGACATCACCAGCAAGCCCCCCGGCACCATCGAGTGGGAATAATTCCCACCCCTTGAGCCATGGCCTAGGCCGGGTGACTCCGTTACCCTCGGGTCCCCCGGCCTAGGAGCCTTGACTGCCGCCCCACAGCAGGACATCCAGCTGCAGCGCCGCCTTCAGCAGGACAGCATTCAGCTGGCAGGGAAGGTGGTGTATCTGAATCCCTTCCTTTATTGGCGCCGTTTTGACGCCAATACCGATCGCTGGCTGCGGGAACCGGGTCAGCTGGCGGAGGATCAGATCACGACCAACCGGGTGCGCTTCTACCCCGAGTTGGATTGGGAGCTGCTCAACGAGACCGACCGTGCCGTGAAGGACGGGGCTGTTGAGATGTTCCTCAAGAGCCTGGAGCTGATCAGCACCTTTAACCCTGAGCTCACCCCCGGCCAGCTGCTGGAGGTGGAGCGCAAGATGGCCGTCACCAAGAAGAAGGCCTTTGAGCGTTGGGTCTCCAAGTCGCTCAAGCGTCGTCTGCAGCAGGAGGCCAGCGAGCGCCGTCGCTTCGATCGCGAACGCCTGATCCGTGACTGGAGCGAGTGGATGGTGCTGCCGGTGACGCGGCAGGCTTTGCTTCCCCTCTCGGCCTTGATGGTGATCGCGGTGGGTGCGGGCTGGTGGCTTGGCTCCCAGCAGTTCTGCCGTCAGCAGATCGTCCAGCCGGCCATCTCGCGCAGCGCGGGCTAGGCCAGCCAGATCGGGGATCAGGCGCCAGACTGGGCGCACTCAATGCCTCAGTTCATGGGTTCCGACCCCCTCGACAGCCTGCGTTTGACCCTGATGCAGGAGGTCCTGCCGGTCGGGATGGCTGCGGTCGAGCGGGCCAAGCGTGGTGGCGCCCGTGATCTGGCTGATGCACTCTCCAAGGGTCCAGAGGGCCTCACGGAGCTCCGGGAGGAAGGGGCAGAGGCGGCCCGTCAGGTTCGTGAGCGTCTCGATCGGATCCAGCCTGGTTTGGGGAATCCGGTGATGAAGGTGCAGGTCACGGACGTGCCGGTGGAGCCGGCCCTGGCGAAGGATGCCGGAGAGGAGGAGTTGCAGCTGGCCCTGGCACGCATCTCCGAGCGGTTGACGTTGCTGGAGCAACGGCTCACGGAAGGGAGCTGAACCATTGGCCATCGCCTCCAACCCTCACCGCAGTGCCGGGCTCCAGCGTCAGCCCGCGATTCTGCTGGGTTTGGTGCTGTTCTTCGCTTCGGCGATGGTCGTGCGTCTGGGTTGGTTGCAGCTGCTCCATGGCAGCGAAAACCGGGAGCGCGCTGACGAGAACCGCATCCGCTTGCTGGCGCGTAACCCCGTCCGTGGGCGGATCTTGGATCGCCATGGACAGGTCCTGGTCTCAAGCCGCCTGATCTACAGCCTGTATCTGCAGCCCAAGGATCTGCCGAAGGGTTCCTGGCCAGCTCTGCGGGAGCGGCTGAGCGCTCTGATGAACATCCCCCAGAAGCAACTGGAGCAGCGCAAGCGTCGCGGTCCCGGCAAGCAGGAATACCGCATTGAGCTCGCCAGTGAACTGACGCCGGAGCAGGTCCTGCGCTTCCGGGAGCAGGCCAGCGACCTGCGGGGAGCCCAGGTGGATCTGGATGTCGTGCGCAGCTACCCCCACGGCTCACTTGGCGCCCACACCTTGGGCTACACCCAGCCCATCACTGAGCAGGAATACAAGGTTCTGGCCAAGCGGGGCTACAAGATCCGCGACCGCATTGGCCGCATTGGTGTGGAGGCCGCCTATGAGCAACACCTGCGCGGCACCTGGGGCGGCCAGATGGTCGAGGTCAACGCCATGGGCGAGATCCAGCGCGTCCTCGGCGATCGCCCCTCCAAGGCCGGCAAGGACTTGGTGGTCACGCTTGATCTCCCGCTGCAGCGGGCGGCTGAGGCGGCCCTGAAGGGCAAGCCCGGTGGGGCCATCGTTGCCCTGAATCCCAGGACCGGGGCGATCTTGGCCTTGGCCAGTCGCCCCAATTTCGATCCCAACTTCTTCTCCAAGACCGTCACGACCCAGCGGGAGTACGACGCCCTCTTTGCCTCTCCCTCTAAGCCTCTCTTCAGCCGGGCGATGAATGCCTATGACCCCGGCAGCACCTGGAAGCCGGTGACGGCCTTCGCCGGGATGGCCTCGGGCAAGTTTCCGGCGAACACCAAGCTGATGACCCGCGGCTGCATCACCTACGGCGGGCACTGTTTCCCGGACCACAACGGTGCCGGCTTTGGCCTGATCGGCTACGAGGATGCCCTGCGCTTCTCAAGCAACACCTTCTATTACCAAGTCGGTGTTGGGGTGGGCTCGATGCCCCTCTATGACGCCGCGGTGAAGTTGGGATTCACGAAGCCCACGGGCATTGAGATCGGCTACGAGGAAAGCACCGGTCTGGTGGGCAATGAGCAGTGGGCCGCCAAGGGACGCACCTGGGGTAAGCCCGGCACCACCCCTTGGATCCCCGAGGACATGGCGAGCATGTCCATTGGCCAGTCCGTGGTCCAGGTCACCCCTTTGCAGTTGGCTCGGGCCTACGCCGTCTTTGCCAATGGTGGTTATCTGATCACCCCCCACTTGGTTGATCGCGGCTTGGATTGGACCGCTCCGCCTCGCCGCACCAAGGTGGACATCAAGCCCTCGACCCTGGCCACGATCAACCGCGGCTTGCGCAAGGTGGTTCAGGAGGGCACGGGCTATGCCATGAACCAGGCGGCGGAGTTGCCGCCCGTGGCGGGCAAGACCGGAACCGCCGAGGACAGCACCGGTGGCCCTGACCACGCCTGGTTTGCCTGTTTTGCCCCGTATCCCAACGGCGAGATTGTCGTGGTCGCCTTTGCCCAGAACACCCCTGGCGGTGGTTCAGTGCATGCCTTGCCCATGGCCCGCCAGGTGCTGCAGGTCTGGGCCCAGCAACGCAGCCGCTAGGCGAGGCTTGGTGCTGGTGCGTTGAGCACCTGGCGGTAGTAGCCACGCAGCTGCTCGGTGGCACCGGCCCAACCCCAGCGCTCGGCCTCTTCTCGGGCGTTGCGCCGCAGCTGTTCCCGCTGTCCTGGATCTCCGAGGAGCCGTTGGGTGGCGGCGCTCAGGCTTCCGGCGCCGCCATCGGCTCCATCGGGTTCATAGAGGCAGCCATTGACTCCATCGCTGACGATGTCCGGGATCCCGCCGCGGTTCGCTCCGACCACGGGGCAGCCCGCCGCCATTGCTTCGAGCAGCACCAACCCCAGGGTCTCGGTGCTGCTGGGGAAGAGGAAGGCATCGGCGCTGGCGTAGGCGCTGGCCAGCTCTTCACCGGCGAGATAGCCCACGAAGTGGGTGGCACTGCCGGCGAACAAGGTCTCGAGTTGTTGGCGATAGGGGCCATCTCCCACCAGCGCCAGGCGTGCATCGGGCATCGCATCGAGGACGGGGCGAATGCGCTCGATCTGCTTTTCGGCCGACAGGCGTCCGATGTAGAGCAGCAGCTTGCCGGTGTCGCTGCGGCCCGCCAGAAGACGATCGCGCATGGCCTGGCTGCGCAGCTCGGGCCGGAAGAGATCGGTGTCGACCCCCCGCTGCCAAAGATCCGTGTGCTGGATGCCCTTCTCACTCAGCTCGGCCACCATCGCGGTGGAGGTGCAGAGGTTCAGCTGAGCCTGGTTGTGGGCCATTTTCAGCAGCTCCCAGAGCACCGGCTCGAGCATGCCCAGGCCGTAGTGCTCCAGGTATTTGGGTAGGTGCGTGTGATAACTCGCCACCAGGGGATACCCCTTGGTCTTGGCGAGCCAGATTCCCCCCAGGCCGAGCACGGCAGGGTTGACGACGTGCACCAGATCAGGGGCAAAGGCCTCCAGCGCGTCGGAGACCGACGGCCTTGGCAACGCCAACTTCAGTTCTGGGTAGAGCGGGAGGGGCATGGCCGGAACCCCCACCACCTGGGCCCCCATGTAGGACTCAGGCGCCCCCTCAGGGCAGAAGATCATGACCTCGTCACCGGCCGCAACAAGGTGCTGCACCGTTTTGGTGAGCCGGGTCACGATCCCATCAACCTTCGGCAGGAAGGTCTCGGTGAAGAGGGCGATTTTCAAGGCAATCAGGTGGCCTTAATGGCTTGCTCCTGGGTCTTGGTCCAGGCAGAAGTGCAGAGGATGCGGTTGCGGTCGCAGCGATCGGCGTAGCGGGTGGCGATCTCCACCACTTCCTTCAGCAGACCGTCATCCAGGGTGGTGGGGTTGAGGCCCAGCTCGATGAAGCAGCGGTTATCAACGATCAGGTCGTTTTCCACCGCCTCGTTGCGGGGGTTGGGGAGGTTGTTGACCTGGGCTCCGGTGAGGGCGGCGACTTTCTTGGCGAGCTCACCCACCTGATGGCTTTCGGTCATCTGGTTGAAGATCTTCACCCGCTCACCCTTGCTGGGGGGGTTCTCCAGGGCCAGCTGGACGCACTTCACCGAGTCACGGATGTGGATGAAGGCGCGGGTCTGGCCGCCGGTGCCGTGCACGGTCAGGGGATAGCCGATGGCCGCCTGCATCAAGAAGCGGTTGAGCACCGTGCCGTAGTCGCCGTCGTAGTCGAAGCGGTTGGTCAGGCGCGGGTCGCGGTCGGTGGCTTCGGTGTTGGTGCCCCAGACGATGCCCTGGTGCAGGTCGGTGATGCGGACCTGGTCGTTTTTGTTGTAGTAGAGGAAGAGCAGCTGATCCAGCGTCTTGGTCATGTGATAGACGCTGCCCGGGCTGGCCGGGTGGAGGATTTCCTCCTCGAAGCGGCTGCCATCGGGCTGGGGCACCTCCACCTTCAGGTAGCCCTCGGGGATGGTGGCGCCGCGGTGGGAGCCATAGCCATAGACGCCCATGGTGCCCAGGTGCACCACATGGCAATCGAGGCCGGTCTCAACGATGGCGGCCAGCAGGTTGTGCGTGCCGTTGACGTTGTTGTCGACGGTGTAGCGCTTGGTGGCGCTGCTCTTCATCGAGTAGGG
>NZ_JAFMKL010000003.1:0-60016 GCF_017852955.1 Vulcanococcus sp. DEBay_Sum22DG08_74 | reverse complement strand
TCCGCTTCCTCGTGATCCAGCGGCAGCTTCAACTCGCTCAGTCGCAGCACCACTTGTCCTGAGCCTCGTTCCTGTATTCCAGCACCGCGCTGCCTAGCCTCGCCGCCAGTTGCGTTGAAGCGGTGGAAGCGACCTATTTCGGGGCCAACGGCTGGTTACTGGACTGGTCGGGACTGCGGGTGCTGGTGGACCCCTGGTTCTGCGGTCCGTTGGTCTTTCCCCCCGGGCCCTGGTTTTTCCAGGGGCAGTTGTCCCGCTCCTTTGCGCTTCCTGCCGATCTCGATTTGCTGCTGCTCACCCAGGGACTGGATGACCACGCCCATCCCGAGACCCTGGCGCTGCTGCCCCGTTCCCTGCCCGTGGTGGGGTCCCTGACGGCGGCCAAGAAGGTGCAGCAGATGGGCTTTGAGCAGGTCACGGGCCTGCGCCCCGGTGAAACCACGGCCTTTGGCGAGCTTCGGATTGAAGCCACAGCAGGCGCACCGGTGCCCCAGGTTGAGAACGGCTACCTGCTGCGCCATCCCCAGGGGAGCCTTTACCTCGAGCCCCATGGCTACCTGCCCGCTGACCTCGCCCCGGAAGTACTTGATGCGGTGATTACGCCCGTGGTCGATTTGGGCTTGCCGGTCGCTGGCGCCTTTGTCCGCGGCCAGACCGTTTTGCCTGAGCTGTTGGAGCGCTTCTCTCCGCGCACGGTGCTGGCGAGTACGACCGGCGGGGATGTGGCCTTCAGCGGCTGGCTGAACCGCTGGCTCTGGCAAAAGGGGAACTTGGAGGAGGCCCAGCAGGCTGTGGCCTCAGCCGCTCGGCTGATTGATCCAGTCCCAGGAGAGCCCTACGCCCTGGGGGTCTTTCCTGGGTTCTGACTAGGGTTGACCTTTCTTGATCGGTCGCATGCTCTCGCGCTTTCCCGCTTGGTTGAAGCCGATGGGCCGTCAAGCGGCCTCGTTGCTGGCCCCCGTCGCCGTCCTGGGCGCCATGGCCGCGGCTCCCGCTTTGGCGATCCCTGAAGCCGAGGCGATCAAGAAACTGCAGGTGATTCCGGTTTTCGTGATCACCGATGCCAATGGCATTCCCCTGCCGATCCCCCGGGACGAGGCGTTGGTCCTGCCCCTCTATCTCGAGAGTGATCGGGCGAACACCGAGCTCAAGGCGCTGCTGAAGTCGAACCCGAGCCTCAAGGCCACCGTCACCCCCGTTCCACTGAATGTGATGAACGAGAAGGTGGTGGAGCTCAACAAGCAACTGAAGGACAAGAGCAAGCCACTGGTGGCCCCGGTGGTGATGAACGACGCCGATATCAAGCAGGCCTACACCCTGCTGAAGAAAGAAGGGCTGAGTGACGAGGAGATCAAGAAGGGCCTGAATGTGGCGGTGTTCTTCACCCAGCCCTTCCTAACCCTCAACACCCCCGATGGCCCTCGGGGCGTGTTCTTCCTGAGCTACGACGAGTTGCAGAAGGCGCTCTCCAACGTGCCTGAGGCTGAGCGCAGCAAGCTGAAGCCCAGGGTTGCCGACCTCACCGCGGTGCTCTCTCAGATCAGCAAAGCCAAGGAGGACAGCTTTGTGATCTTCCCGACCAAGGAGTACTTCCGCCTGGTGGAAGAGGGCCGCACCAAAGCCCAATCCACCCCTCAGACCAAGCCGGCGAAGTAACGCTCAGGATTCGTCTTCGGACCTGGCCTCGGGAGCTGGCTCCGGCATCAGCTGGGCCAGCAAACCCGCTGCGATCAAGACTCCTCCGACCCCCAGGGCGAGGGACTTGTTGTCAGCGGCTGCCGCTGGTCCCCAGACCGCGGTGGCGATGAAGGCACTTCCCAACAGGAGTGTGGGCACCAGCACAATGCCCTTGGCTGCCCGATTGATGCTCAACGGCCGTTAGCAGGATCCTGAGGAGGACGCTAGGCCCGATGCAATCAGCTCCGCGCCCAGGTCGTGGTTGGCTTGCCCATCGAGGTGATTGATGCGGGCGATGAGGACCCCATCGGCACTGCCGGTCGGGCGCAGGTTCACCTTGCTGCGCCGGGGCAGTTGCTTACGAATCCAGTCCACGGCGGCAGCGTCATCGTCTGGGTCGACCACGACGCAAGCCAGTTGCACGCTGTAGGTGCGGTTGCGGTCACCGATCTGCAGCAGAGTGCCGCTCCGCACCTGCAGCACCTCGGCCGCCAAGACCTGTCCCGGCCAGAGCAGCAGGCATGCAGCCGCTGCAGCACAGAGCCAGCGGCGGATCAGCCCCAGCCTCACAGCTTGGCGCCGCAGTTGGGGCAGTACAGGCTGGAGCTGGAGGTGCTGTGGTGGCAGCTGTGGCACTCGCGATTGGTGTCGATCGCCAGTTCCGGATGGGAGGGGAGGCCCACCATCTGGGCGTTGCTGGCACCGGGGGGCACCATCGGATAGCAGTTCTCGTTGCGGCGCACCTTCACCTCAATGAAGGCCGGACCGGGGTGGGCCAGGGCTTCGGCGAGTTTGGTGCGCAGTTCCTCCCGTCCTTGGATCTGAACACCTTTGACGCCGAAGGCTTCCGCCACAGCGGGGAAGTTCGGCATGCCGCCGGTCATCTCTGAGGCGCTGTAGCGCTCGCCGTAGAAGCTCTCCTGCCACTGGCGCACCATCCCCTGCCAGCCGTTGTTGAGCACCACCACCTTCACGGGGAGGTGGTACTGGCTGAGGGTGCCGAGCTCCTGGATGTTCATCAGGATGCTTGCGTCGCCGGCCACGCAGATCACCGGTTCTTCGGGGAAGGCGCACTGAACGCCCATGGCCGCCGGCATGCCGAAACCCATGGTCCCGAGGCCCGCGGAGCTGATCCAACGGCGGGGGAGGGTGTGCAGGAACTGCGCAGCCCACATCTGGTGCTGGCCCACGTCAGTGGTGAAGAAGGCTTTGGGGGAGAGCTCCTGCAGCATCGACACCACCTCTTGGGGCGCGATGTCTCCCTCGGGTGCTGGAACCACCAAGGGGTAGTGCTGTTTCCACTGGGCGATGCGCTCGAGCCAGGCCTCGGTGCGGCCTCGGGAGTCCTCCTGGCTGGAGGCGGCCAGCAGGGCCTCGACCGCTTGCTTGACGTCGGCGACGACGGCCACATCCGGCAGACGGGTTTTGCCCATCTCTGCCGCATCAATATCGATGTGGATGACCTGGGCCCGGGGGGCGAAGCCATCGAGGCGGCCGGTGACGCGGTCGTCAAAACGGGCGCCGGCGGCGATCAGCAGGTCGCAATCGGTCACCGCGAAGTTGGCGTAGGCGGTCCCGTGCATGCCGAGCATCCCCACCGAGAGGGGGTGGAGCTCATCAAAGGCACCCTTCCCCATCAAGGTGGTGGTCACCGGAAGCCGGAAGCGCTCCGCCAGGGCATGGATTTCGGCGTGGGCGCCGCTGCTGATGGCCCCACCACCGACATAGAGGAGGGGACGGCGGGCATTGCGGATGAGCTCCAGCGCAGCGGAGATGGCGCTGGGGGCCGGCGCGGGGGGGAGTTTGAAACCAGGGGGAACGGCCGCGCCGGGTTCAACGGGGATGTAGTCGAACTCCTCGACTCCGACGTCCTTGGGCACGTCGATCAGAACGGGACCGGGTCGGCCGCTGGAGGCAATCAAGAAGGCCTCCGAGACGATGCGGGCAATGTCCCGGGGATCGCGCACCACCCAGGAGTGCTTCACGATCGGCAGGGTGATGCCAAAGATGTCCGTCTCCTGGAAGGCGTCCGTCCCGATGGCCGCCCGGGGGACTTGGCCGGTGATGACCACCATGGGCACGGAGTCCATGTGGGCCGTGGCGATGCCCGTCACCAGGTTGGTGGCCCCTGGACCGGAGGTGCCAAAACAGACCCCGACCTTGCCGGTCGCGCGGGCGTAGGCGTCGGCTGCGTGGGTGCCGCCCTGTTCGTGGCGCACGAGCACGTGCTTCAGCCAGCCCCTGGACTCGGCCTTGTGCAGCTCGTCGTAGATGGGAAGGATCGCGCCGCCGGGATAGCCAAAGATCGTCTCCACGCCATGGCGACGGAGGGCATCCATGAGGGCGTAACCGCCACTCACCCGGGTCGGGGTGGAGTGATCAGCGGCGGTGGCCGCTTGTGAAACGGACGTCACGGTCACGGCGGCGGCGGACAGCGTTTTCAGATCCAGTCACCCTAAGGTCTGGCCTGAGAAATGGGCGTTTCCACGCGCCTGGCGTCAGCCATTGCTCGCAGCAGCAGCACCGGGTCCAGCCAACGCTCGTTCAGCTTGACGCCCCAATGCAGGTGAGGTCCGCTGCTGCGGCCGCTCACCCCGATGGCGCCCAGGGGTTCCCCCGTCCGTAGCCAGGAGCCCTGGCGCAGGCTCGCGCCTCCGCTGCGCAGGGTGTCCTGTTCGATCGTTCCCTGCAGGTGGCAGTAGAGGTGCTCGTAGGGGCCGGAGCGGATCGCCACGCCGATGCCGCAGCTCCCGTCGTTGATCAGCCGCTCCACCCGCCCGGCCCACCAGCTGAGCACCGGGGAGCCCAGGGGAGCGGCGATGTCCAGGCCCCGGTGGAGGCTGGAGCCGCCGGATGCGCCGGTCCGGAGCCCGTAATGGCTGGTGTAGCCGCTGAACTGGGGGACGGGGAAACGGGCCTGTTGCCAGGGGTTGGCGTGGGCGGGCCCCAGCAGCAGGGATGCTGCGAGAAGGGCCTTAGAGCAGGCCGATGGAATGCAGCGGGCCACGACCGCTCAGCAACTCCAGCAGGAAAGCGGAGAAGCCGAGCATTGCCAAGCGTCCGTTCCAGACCTCGGAGCTGTTGTTCCAGCCCCAGGCCCACTTGTCCTGGGGATAGAGCTTGACCTGGGTTGGCAGGGCCGCGGCTTGATCCAGGTTGACCTCCGGACCTTCCAAGGCGTGCTGGACCAGGTTGGCCAGGCCGTGAATAAAGGACGGGGTGGTGTCGAGGGCCGGAACGCGGCGGAAATTCGTGATGCCCGCTTCGGTGGCAATTTCCCGGTACTCGATATCGATCTCTTCGAGCGTTTCGATGTGCTCGCTGACGAAGCTGATGGGGACGACCACCAGGTCCTTCACCCCGGACTCCCCGAGTTCATTGAGGGCGTCATCGGTGTAGGGCTTGAGCCACTCCACCGGACCGACGCGGCTCTGGTAGGCAAGCGTGAAGGGGTTGGCGTGGCCGAGATCGGCGGCCAGCTTGTCCATGATCAGCTGGGCGCAGCCCTCGATCTCCTTTTGATAGGGGTCACCGGCTTCCTCGACGTAGCTCTTGGGGACGCCGTGGGCGGAGAAGAAGACGTGGGCCGTGGCCGGGTCTGGGCAGGCCTGGATTTCCTTGCCGATCAACTCGGCCATGGCGCCGATGTAACCGGGGTCGTTGTAGTAGCTGCGAATGCAGCGGATCGGCAGCTTGGAGAAGGCGGGATCGCCCTGGCGCAGGCGCTGCAGTTCCCGGAAGCTGGAGCCGCTGGTGCTGATCGAGAAGTGGGGATAGAGGGGCAGGACCACCACCTCATCGATCCCATCGGCCTTGATGTCGGCCACGGCCGACTCGGTAAAGGGGTGCCAGTAGCGCATCGCCACGTAGCTGGTGGCCTCGATGCCGCGTTGACGCAGGGTGCTTTGCAGCTCGCGGGCCTGCTGCTCGGTGATGCGCCGGAGGGGGGAGCCCCCACCGATGGAGCGGTAGGCGGCTTGGGACTTGCCGGCGCGCAGGCTGCTGATCAGCCAGGCCAGGGGTTTTTGCAGCGCCGGATTGGGCAGCCGGATGATTTCCGGGTCCGCGAAGAGGTTGTAGAGGAAGGGACCGACGTCCTGAATGCGCTCAGGGCCGCCCAGGTTCAGCAACACCACGCCGACCTTGGCCATGCCCCGCTTCATCGGACAACAACAGCGGCGAGCGTAACGCTGCCGGCTGGGGGCTGGTCGCTCCCGTTCAGGCTCGATAAGGTCGGCCGGCTCGCTTTGGTCTCAAGATCAGCCTCGAACGCCTCGATCTGGCCCTTCGGGAACACAACGCGCTGCTGGCCGCCAGCGGTGTTTCGCTGCGGCTGGAGCGCCGGGGTTCCCGGCTCGGCCTGAGGGGACCCTTGCCCTGCCGCAGCGGTGGGTCGGCTCAGCGGGTGCAACGGATCAGCCTTGGCCTTGACGCTGACCCAGCCGGCCTCGAGCAGGCCCGCCACCAACTGAAGCTGGTCCTGCAGCAGCTTCAGCAGCAGCGCTTCTGCTGGGACGACTGGCTTCAAACCAAGGACGCTCCCACGGGGCCATTGCCCCCAGCGACGGCCTCTTCGCTTGCGGCGCGGCTGCAGCGCTTTGAGCAGGGGTTTTTCCAAGATCCGCGCCGCCGCCGCAATCCCTCCGGAGCCCGGACGACCTGGAGCAGCGCCTATCTGCCCTATGTCCGCCGCCTCGAGCGCTTGGCTGGGGATCAGGGGATGGCCTGGGGCCTGCCGCTTCTGGAGGCTGTCCTGGAGAGTTATCCCCTGGCCTCGCGGGGGCGACAGCAGTGCGGCACCACCCTCGCGGCCCTGGCTCGAGCCGAAGGGTTGGCGTTGCCCCCTGACTGGGGTGAGCGGGCGGGGGGCTATGGCCTGCATGCCGCCCAATTTCGCCAGCTCCCAAGCGACCTTCAGATCCTGGAGTGGCTTGAGCGCATTCCTAACCCCGGATGGCGCTTGGCCTACGGCCTGATGGCGACCTATGGCCTACGCAACCATGAGGTCTTCTTCACCGACCTCTCCGCCTTGGCACCCGGGGGCGATCGGGTGATCCGTGTGTTGCCCACGAGCAAGACCGGAGAGCACCAGGTTTGGCCCTTTCAACCGGAGTGGGTGGAGCGCTTCGGCTTGGAGCAACTAGGGGCTCAGCGTCAGCTTCTGCCGGCGGTCTGTACCGATCTCCGCCGCACCACCCTGCAGCAGGTCGGCCGCCGTGTTGCCGAGCAGTTCCGTCGCTACGACCTGCCCCTCACCCCCTATGACCTGCGCCATGCCTGGGCGGTTCGCACGATCCACATCGGTCTGCCCGACACGGTGGCGGCTCGGATGATGGGCCACTCCGTGGCGATCCACACCAGGACTTATCACCACTGGATCACCCGCCGGGATCAGCAGCAGGCTGTGGATACGGCCCTGGCCCGGCACCAGGCGAGCGCGGCTTAACCGCGCCAGATTGGAGGCACCCCTGACCTCAAGCTGTGGCCGATCCCAACGCCCTGGACCAGACAGCATCGGAGTTGGGGATGGGCGGAGACCTGGCCCCTGAGGCCACAGCCGATGCCTACCAGCGGCGCATGGCTCGCCGCAAGGAAGTGCAGCAGCAGCGGGTTGGGGAGCGCTCCCTGGAGAAGGGACTGGTGCTGGTCTTCACCGGTGATGGCAAGGGCAAGACCACGGCAGCCCTGGGGTTGGTGCTGCGGACCTTGGGCCACGGGGAGCAGGTGGCCGTTGTGCAGTTCATTAAGGGGGGCTGGCAACCCGGCGAGGCCAAGGCGCTGGAGCTGTTTGGTGAAGCGCTGCACTGGCATGCCCTTGGGGAGGGCTTTACCTGGGAAACCCAGGACCGCGAGCGTGACCGTGCCTTGGTGCAGCAGGCCTGGAAGCGCTCCTGCGAGTACCTCGCTGATCCCCAGCGCAAGTTGGTGGTCCTCGATGAGGTGAATGTGGCCCTCAAGTTGGGCTACCTCGATCTGGAGGATCTGTTGGAGGGATTGATGCTGCGGCCGCCCTTGACCCATGTGGCGCTCACCGGCCGCGGCGCTCCGGCGGCGTTAGTGGAGCGTGCTGATCTGGTGACGGAGATGAAGCTTGTGCGCCATCCCTTCCGGGAACAGGGGGTAAAAGCCCAGGCGGGTATTGAGTTCTAAGGACTGGTCTGGGTTTGCACCGTGGCCAGGGCGCTCATCAGCACCGAGAGCCCGCTGATCAACAGCGCCCGATGCACGACCGGTTCAGCCCAGGCGCGGGGGTCTTCGGTCAGTTGTTCCACGGCCGAGAGGGTGAGCCGTGCCATGAGGCCGCTGCGGCTGGAGCCGACCGGTGGAATGGGTTGGTCCTGATGCCTGTCCATCCAGCACTCCCATCTGCTGGCATCGAAGCGCTCCTGGCCAGCGTCGGCAAGGGATCTCACGCTTGCTACTGTTCGGCCAACGAAGCTGCAGCACGAAGGGATGGCCTATCAGCGCGTGTTGCTGAAGCTCAGCGGCGAAGCCCTGATGGGCGAGCAGGGCTACGGCATCGATCCTGCGGTGGTGGATGCCATCGCTAAGGATGTCGCCGCTGTGGTCGCCGACGGCAGCCAGCTGGCGATCGTGGTGGGCGGCGGCAACATCTTCCGCGGTCTTAAGGGGTCCGCCGCCGGCATGGACCGGGCCACCGCTGACTACGTCGGCATGTTGGCGACGGTGATGAATGCCATCACGCTCCAGGACGGATTGGAGCGGGCCGGCATTCCCACCCGCGTCCAGAGCGCCATCTCGATGCAGGAGGTTGCGGAGCCTTACATCCGTCGCAAGGCCATCCGCCACATGGAGAAGGGGCGCGTGGTGATCTTTGCCGCCGGTACGGGTAATCCCTTCTTCACCACGGACACCACCGCTGCGTTGCGGGCCGCTGAGATCGGAGCCGACGTGGTGTTCAAGGCCACCAAGGTCGACGGGGTCTACGACAAGGACCCCAACAAGCACGCCGACGCGGTGCGTTACGAGAGCCTCTCGTTCATGGATGTCCTCAGCAAAGAGCTAGAGGTCATGGACAGCACGGCCATCGCCCTCTGCAAGGACAACGCCATCCCAATCGTGGTGTTTGATCTGTTCGGTTCCGGCAACATTGGTCGGGCTGTGCGCGGTGAGCCCATCGGCACCAGCATCCTTCCTTCGGCCTGACGGGTCGGCCCCTTTCTTTCTTCAGCGACGCCCTTTTTCTCGCCATGGATCTCGAAGCCAGCATGCGCAAGTCGGTGGATTCCACCCAGCGCACCTTCAACACGATTCGCACCGGCCGGGCGAATGCGTCGCTGCTCGACAAGATCCAGGTGGAGTACTACGGCGCGGATACGCCGCTGAAGTCCCTGGCCACCATCAGCACCCCCGACTCCTCGACGATCCAACTGCAGCCCTTCGATGGCAGCTCCTTGGGGCTGATCGAGAAGGCCATTTCGATGAGTGACCTGGGTCTGACTTGCAACAACGACGGCAAGTTGATCCGTATCAACATCCCGCCCCTGACGGAGGACCGCCGCAAGGAGCTCTGCAAGTTGGCGGCGAAGTATGCCGAGGAGGGCAAGGTGGCCCTGCGCAACGTTCGCCGCGATGCGATCGACAAGGTGAAAAAGCAGGAGAAGGAGGGCGAGTTCTCCGAGGATCAAAGCCGCGATGAGCAGGACAAGGTCCAAAAGCTCACCGACAAGTTCATTGCTGAGATCGAGAAACTGCTGGCTGAGAAGGAAGCAGACATCCTCAAGGTGTGAGCGAACCGCACTGTTTTGATGTCGCCGTTGTCGGCGCCGGTGCTGCCGGCGGCGCAGCGGCCTTCCACCTGGCTGCGCGGGGACGTCGTGTTCTGCTGCTTGAGGCGCAGTCCCTTCCCAGGGCCAAACCCTGTGGCGGTGGCATGGCGGCCTCCGTGCAGCGTTGGTTTCCCTTTGATCTGCAGCCGGCCGTTGATCGGGTGATCACCCAGGTGAAATTCACCTGGTGCCTGGAGGATCCGGTGGTGGCGGTCCTTCCTGGCGACTCTCCGTTTTGGATCGTGCAGCGCTCCACGCTGGATCACTATCTGGTTGAGCGAGCCGTTGCGGAGGGTGCGGAACTGCTGGATGGCTCCGAAGTGTCGTCAATCCAGCGGGATGGCGATCAATGGATGTTGGAAGCCGGTGGCCATGGCTACCGCGCACGAGCCGTGGTGATTGCCGATGGCTCCAACTCTCGTTTTGCGGCCCCCTTGGGCCTCGGTCCCAGTCAGCCGCGCTTTGCAGAAGCCCTGGCGGCTGAGGTTGATGCCGAGGTGTTGGAGGGGGACACGGCCCGATTCGAATTCGGTCTCGTGCGCCATGGCTTCTGCTGGGCCTTCCCCAGGCAAGGGGGCTACAGCATTGGAGTGGGCACCTTCATTGGCCGCGAAGCGGCGGATGCGGATGCGGTGTTAGCCGAATTGCTTCCCTCCTTGGGCCTCGCGCCGGATGCCGGCCTGCGGCGCCGTTCTCCCCTCAGGGTTTGGGATGGTCACTACCCACTGCATGTCCCTGGCGCCGTGGTGGTCGGTGACGCGGCCTCCCTCTGTGATCCCTTTTTGGCGGAGGGGTTACGCCCAGCACTGATGAGTGGCGTGCGGGCCGCTGACGCGGTGGATCGCTATCTGGGCAGCTCCGCTGCCGATGAGCAACAGCAGGCCCTCGCTCAATACAGCGCCCAGATGCGCCAACACTGGGGCGACTCCATGGCCTGGGGCCGGCGCATTGCACAGGTGTTCTACCGGGTACCGAAAGTGGGCTACCAGCTGGGGATCAAGCGACCGACAGCGCCGCAACGGATCGCCCAAATTCTTTCGGGCGAGATGGGTTACGGCGATATCGCCCAACGCGTGATTAAACGCCTGCTGTTCCAGCGGGGCTGAGCGCTCAGCCGACCTTGGTGCAGTCCTTGAGTTGCCTCAGGCGGTGATCGATTGAGCCCAGCAGCTCGATGGCGAACATGGGGGATTCCTGAACGGCGAAGAGGAACTTCTCGCGGTTCATCTTCAGCAGCTTGCAGTCGCTGACGGCTTTGGCATTGCCGTACCGGCGATGCTCCGCCGTCACCAGGGCACCGGCACCAAAGACGTCGCCGGCCTGAATGACCTCATGACCGACCTCGTCGTTCCAGGTGAGCTCAACGGTTCCTTCCAGAACCCCGAACATGCAGTCTCCGGTCTCCCCGGAGGAGAAGATCGCATCACCTGCCGTTGCCTGAATCACCTCTCCCTGGCTGGCCAGGGCACGCATGGTTTCGAGGGCGTTCACGCAACAGCCAACCAACTGGGCCAGAGCCTAAGTCAGTTGTTAATGGCGAGGGCCGCACCGAGTCCGCCACGGATGTCATTGGGCAAAAGACGTCCGTCGTGATCGGTGTCCAGGGCATCGAACACAGCATCGGTCCCCAGCCATTCCTCGCGGGTGATGCAGCCATCGCCATCGAGGTCGTTCAGCAGGAAGATTTCCTGGGCGGCATGTTGGAAGGCACTGGCTCCCTCCAGTTCGCCCAAACGGTGGGCCAATTGGGCTTCCAAGGTCTCGATTGCCTTGGTGAATCCCCGGATACCCTCATCCAGTTTTTCAGTGGCCATCTGATCCTCGGCCATCATCGCCTTGAAGCCTTGGGCATCTAGGTGGATCTGTTGCTCCGTCGTCGCTGGATCAAAGGGGTTCAGTTTCCGTTGCAGATCCCCCTGGGTGTTGCGCAGTTGATCCAGGAGTTTGGGCGAGATGGTGAGTAGGTCACATCCCGCCAATTCGACGATCTCGTCGATATTGCGGAAGCTCGCTCCCATGACCTCGGTTTTGTAGCCGAAGGTCTTGAAGTAGTTGAAGATCTTGGTGACCGAGAGCACGCCCGGATCCTCATGGCCGGGATAGCTCTCGCGGCCGGTGCTCTTTATGAACCAGTCGAGGATGCGGCCGACAAAGGGGGAGATCAAGGTGACGCCAGCCTCAGCGGCGGCCACGGCCTGAGCGAAGCTGAAGAGGAGGGTGAGGTTGCAGTGGATGCCCTCTTTTTCGAGCACCTCCGCGGCCTTGATGCCTTCCCAGGTGGAGGCAATCTTGATCAGCACGCGATCACGGCTGATGCCCGCTTGGCGATAAAGGCCAATCAGCTTGCGGGCCTTGGTGATCGTCGCTTCGGTGTTGAAGCTCAGGCGCGCATCCACTTCGGTGGAGACCCGGCCGGGGACGATCTTGAGAATTTCCTTGCCGAAGGTGACGCAGATCTCGTCGAGGGCTTCGCGCACCACCTCTTCAGCCGGTGCCGAGGGGCCGCAGACCTCGCGGGACTCCCGCAGGGAGGTATCGATCAGGTTTTGGTAGGTCGGGATCTGGGCCGCCGCCAGGATCAACGAAGGGTTGGTGGTGGCATCCCGGGGGGTGAACTGCTGAATCGCATCGATGTCACCGGTATCGGCGACAACAACGGTCATCGCGGCCAGTTGGTCGAGGAGATTGGCCATGCCGGGCACCAAACGTATTTTCAAGCTAGCGATGCCAATCGGGGCGTGACTCCCGTTGTCATCAAGCGGTCACGCAGTGCGATCTACTGACGGGCCGTTGTGGGAACCGTGCGGCTGGGCGGGATTTTCTCAATCACCAATAAGGCCTCAATGATTTGCTTGGCGACGGGAACCGCCACCGTTGATCCGTAGGCGTTTTCGCCCTTCGGCTCATCGACAACGACCAACACGACATAGCGCGGTTGGTTGATCGGCAAATGGGCGATGAAGCTCGTGATCTTGGCTCCGGCCACGTAGACACCATTGCGTGCCTTTTGCGCCGTCCCTGTTTTGCCGCCAATCCGGTGGCCTGGGATTTGTACGCCACGGCCACTGCCTTTCTCCACCACCGTCTCCATCCAATTGAGGACGGTTTGGGCGATGGCGGGCCGGATCAGTTGCACCCCTGAGGCCGGCGGGGCGCTGGCCAGGTCATCACCGGAGCGCAGGCCGCGGGTGATGTGGGGACTGACCAGCCTGCCGCCGTTCGCCAACATCGCGTGCAGCTGGATCAATTTCAGGGGCGTCAGGTTGAAGCCTTGACCGAAGGCGGCCGTTGCGGGCTCGATCGGTTGGGTTTTAAAGGTCTCGAGGGATTTGAGCTGACCGGCTACGGCGCCGGGCAGGTCGGTATCCGGGGTGTTGTCGATTCCCAGGGTGTGGAGCCAATGCCAGAAGCGTGCCGGTTGAACCCGCCGCATCGCCTCCACCATCGCCACGTTGCTGGAGACCTGCAGGACCGTTGGGAAGTCGATCAAGCCATTGCCTTTGCGGTCGTGGTTAAAGATCGGCCAGCCGCCAATGGTGAGTTGGCCGGAGTCATTCACCTTTCCTGACGGGTCAATGGCGTTTTCCTGAAGGGCGATCGCCAGGTTGATCGGCTTGAAGGTTGACCCCGGTTCATAGAGATCTTGGACGGACCACTCACGGAACAATCCCGGCTGGAACTTCCAGAACTGGTTGGGGTTGTAGGTCGGGGTGGAGGCCAGGGTCAGCAGCTCACCGTTGCGGACATCCATGACCAACGCGGCCCCGCGCTTGGCCTTCCATTGCTTGACCTGTTTGGCCAGTGCCATCTGGGCGACTTGCTGCAGGCGGGCATCGAGGGTGAGCTGCAGCTTGAGGTCGTCGCCGTAGAGCACTCCTGGTTTCAGACCATCGGGCAGGGGCGTGCCATCGGCTCCACGACGGAGACTTTTGGAGGCTTCTTGGCGACGCAGGTCGCGGTCACGGCTCTGCTCGAGACCCGCCTGGGGGACCCGCTCGAGGTTGAGGAAGCCAACGACATTGGCGAAAAGTCCCCCTTGGGGGTAGACCCGCTGGGGATAGGCCTCAAGATCGACACCGCTGATGCCCAGCTCGCGCACACGTTGTGCGGTTTCAGGGTCGAGCTCGCTGGCCAGCTTCACCCCTGACTTACGGCCATCCATGGCCTTGAGCAACTCGCCCATGGGTTTGGCCAGGACGGGGGAGAGTTTGCGCGCCACATCCAGGGGGCTGCGCAGCCTTCCGATGTCGTCTCCAGGGAAGGAGAAGTAGCGGGGGTGGGCCCAGAGGGTGAAGCGCTCTTCATCCAGGGCAACCAGGCGACCTTGGCGATCAACGATCGTCCGCCTGCGGCCAAGGGGCGTGATCGTTTGGGTCTGAATCGCTCGGGCACGGTTCAACAATTCGTTGCCCTGGATCACCTGAACCCAGGCCAGCCGCAGCGCTAAACCACTGAGTCCCGCCGCCAGAAGGCCGTAGACGAGCCAAAGCCGGCGCGGGGGCACCGGCTGCAAATCCACGACCCGGTTGCGTCTTGGACCACGTCCTTCCCGTGGTGCAGGGGCGCGGCGACCCTGCAGCCCCTGCTGCGCCATCAGTAGCCCGGAAGAATTTGACCGGGATTGACCTGGGCCAAGAGGGCTTCAAAGTCGGGCCCTGCTGAGACGGCCGGCGGAGCGACGTACACGAGCTTTTCACTGCTGGTGGGCTCCAGCAGGGCCGGCTTGCGGGTCATCGAGAGGTGATGCTGCTCGAGCACCGCCGCTGATTCCTGCAGGCGGTGCTCCAGCCGCTGGGTGGCTTCAAGGGATTGGAAGCTGCTGGTCCAGCGGCCCTGCCAGTGGAGCGTCAGGGCGCTGAGACCGACAACGGCAACTCCCAGGCCGACGAGACTTCCATCGGCAATGCGATGCAGGTTGCCAAGCCACGGCGCTTGGCGATCCAGCTTGCGGGCAAGCAGCGTGCCTTGAATCAGCTCGAGGGAACGGCTGGAGCGGCTGCCCGGCGCTCTATTGCTCTTCTGGAGCGGAACGGCAACCACAAACATCAACGCGTGCTGCGCAAGTCAACCACGCGAGAGCGCTTCCAGCAAGGGGGTTTTCACCAACCCAGAACAACGAGATTGGCGAAGGTCAGGCTGTTCCAGAGGGCGTGCATCAGCACGCAGCTGCCGAGCCGTCCACTGCGCCAGCGCAGCCAGCCCAAGCCGAGCCCCAGCACCATCAGCGGTGGAAATTCTCCGAGGCTGGAATGGGCCACGGCGAAGACAGCGGCGCTGACCACAATTCCCCAGCCCGATCCCCAGTAGCGGGCGGCAACGGGCAGCAGCGCACCGCGAAAGATCGTCTCCTCAAACAGGGGGGCAAGGACGATGGCGGTGATTCCAAAACAAGCCAGAGCGGGAATGTTGTGTCCGTTGAGGACCAATTCCAGGAGGGGATTGCTGCCGCCCGGATCGCCAAAGAGTTGTCCCTGAAGCCAGCCCACCAGGCTCACCAGGGGCAGCACCATCAAGAAGCCTTTGAGGGCTTGGCCAAAGCAAAGCGGCAGGGGGGACCAGCGGAATTGCAACCAGCCCCCCTGGGGCCCTGGGCCGAGGGGCTTCAGCAGCAGCCGCAGGATCAGCAGTGGCCCTGTCATCAAGGCGCCGTAGAGGACCACGACACTGATCCCCTGTTTGAGCACAGCCTCGATCGGCCAGTCCTGCAGCAGCCGCGTCAGCAGCGGTGCCACCAGCAGGGGAGTGATGAGCTCACCGACGACCACAAAACCGCCGGCCACCAGCAGAACCGTGTCAATGCCGGAGAGGGCTGGGCCGAGCCATGGGGGCGCCGCTGGAGTCTTTCCGCGCCAGCGCCTCCAGAGCTCGCGAATCAGCAGAGCGATGCCGCCGAGCAGTCCCAGGCCGGGCACCAGGGTGACAGCCAGCAGCTGCACGCTGGCCTGCCTGGCGACCTGATCCCCCTGGCAGGCCTCAGCGCCCAGCAGTGCTTCGCAGCTCCACTGGCGTACAAGCGTTGATCCCTTGAGCTCGGCAAGAAGTTGCTCGCGCGACTGGCGGCCGTGCTGTTCGGGGTTCAGCAGCACGGTGGCGATCGCCTGCTGGGCTCCCCCTTCTTGGCGGAGTTGCTTCAGCAGGGTCTGCGCCTGGCTCAGGTCCCCTGTGCGTTGCAGCAGCAGGGCTTGCTCAAGCAGCAGTCCTGGGGGTGGATTGCGGCCCTCCTCCTGGCTGCCGTTGATCGCGTTCTGGAGGCTCTCCTGGAGGGTTTGCAGGGGATCACCAGAGCTCAGCAACGGACGGATGGGCTCGCTCAAGTTCCCCTGGGCCAGCACGCTCAGCTCTAGCTGGCGTCGGCTGAGGTCATCGCCAACGGAGGGGCGTTGCAGGCTGCTGACGAGTCCGTTGAGCCAGAGCAACAGGCTGAGGGCCAGGCTGACCAGCGCCAGGGCCGATTTCCAGTTGGGTGTGTCTGACCTGCGTGGACTGTTGGACTCCTTTTCCGTGCTCACCCCACCGCCCCGTGCATCTCACTGGGCTGCATTCTGCGGCCCAGTGAGGGGCCATAGAGCCCTCAAATACGATGCCGTTTCGTTAAGGAAGTGCCCGTGTCCCTCCGGATCCTGCTGGTTCGCCACGGCCTGAGCAGCTTCAACCTCGAGCACCGGATCCAGGGCCGAGATGACCTCTCGAGCTTGACCGATGTGGGCGCTAAGCAGGCGCTGGCCACCGGTGAAGCCCTGCGGGGTCTGACGATTGATGCGGCTTATAGCTCTCCGCTGCGGCGCGCCCACGACACGGCCAAGGCCCTGCTGGCGGCGCAGGGATCCAGCGTGGATCTGCAGTTGAGCGATGACCTGCTCGAGGTGGACCTGGCCCCTTGGAGTGGCCTGCTGAGCAGTGAGGTCCAGACGCAGTTCCCCCAGGACTACGCCACATGGAAACGGAGCCCTGAGCAGCTCCAGCTGCGGCGCGCCGATGGATCCGAGTACGCCCCGATCCCAGAGTTGATGGCGCAGGCCCAGCGCTTTCTCGATGGTCTGCTGGCGGCCCATGACCCGGGGGGAAGCCCCAAGACCGTTCTGGTGGTCGGTCACAACGCGATCCTGCGTTGCCTCGTGCTGGCCCTCCTTGGCTTGGAGGCTTCCGGCTTCCGTCGCCTTCGCTTAGAGAACGCCTCCTTGTCGGTGTTCAACGTCAGTCCTGCGCCAGCCGGTTCGGCCTCCAAGCCCGTCGCGGTTCAAATCGAATCGCTGAACGGCACGACCCACCTGCAGCCCGAGGTTTGCGGAAGCAGCCTGCCCAGCAAAGGTCCAGGCCCCCGGATGCTGCTGGTGCGCCATGGCGAAACCGACTGGAACCGCCAAGGGCGCTTCCAGGGTCAAATCGATATCCCCTTGAACGAGAACGGCCGAGCCCAAGCCGCCGCCGCCGGCGAGTTCCTGCGCAAGGTGAGCTTCGATCGGGCCTATTCCAGTTCCATGTCTCGCCCCCGTCAGACGGCGGAGGGGATCTTGAAGCACCACGCGGGGGTGCCCCTCACCAGCGTCTCTGATCTGGTGGAAATCGGCCACGGTGAATGGGAGGGCCGCCTGGAGGAGGAGATCTCTGCGGGCTGGGCGGAGCTCCTGGCCGACTGGAAACGGGCCCCCGAAACCGTGCAGATGCCTGGTGGGGAGACCATTCACGACGTCTGGGATCGCTCCTTGCGGGGCTGGAACACCATTGCGGCGAGCTTGTCCGCTGAGGAGACCGCCCTGGTGGTCGCCCACGATGCGGTGAACAAGACCATCCTCTGCGCGTTGCTGGGCCTGACCCCGGCAGACATCTGGGCCGTCAAGCAGGGCAACGGCGGCGTCACCGTGATCGACTACCCCAACGGAGCCGATCAGGCTCCAGTGGTGGTGTGTTTGAACCAAACGGCGCATCTTGGGGGGGTGATCGATCGAACCGCTGCCGGTGCGCTCTGATCGCCCCAGTCCCCCGCGTTGACCATGTCCATGTCTCTCCCCCAAGCCCTGGTGCTGCGCCAGGTTCAGCTGTTGGAGGGACCAGGCCAGGCGCTTCGCCGCACCGACGTGCGTCTGGAGCAGGGCCGGATCGTCTCCTGGGGTGAGGGTTGCCTGGATCAAAGCACCCCAGAGATGGAGGCCTCGGGGCTCCTGTTGGCCCCTGCCCTGGTCGATCCCCATTCCTGCCTGGACGATCCCCAGAATGGGGTGGCTGAAACCAGGGTCTCCCTGGAGCGTTCCGCGATTGCGGCGGGCTATGGCACCGTCGCTGTTCTGCCGGACTCCTGCCAGTGGCGCGACTCCCCTGAGCGGCTTCAGGCACTGGGTCCGGTGTCCTCAGGGGGCTTCGAGCTTCTGCGCTGGGGCAGCTTCAGCCTGGCGGGGGATGGCCAGGAGCTGGCCCCCCACGGCGATCAATTGGCCAGTGGAGCCCTGGGGCTGGCGGATGGCGCCCAACTCCCCTCTCTGCCGCTGCTTGAGCGTGGCCTCAGCCTGGCGGAAATGGACAACGCTCCCGTCCTCCTCTCGCCCCGTGATCGCCGCCTGGCTCAAGAGGGGTTTGTCCGAGAGGGGGTCGCGGCCCTGCGGGCGGGATGGCCCATGGATCCCTCCACCAGTGAAAGCCTGCCCCTGCGCAGCCTGTTGGCGCTGGCCGAGCGCTATCCCTCGCGCCGCCTGCAGCTGATGAATCTCTCCACCGCCGAGGCGGTGAACCTGCTTGAGGCCGTCGCCCCAGACCAGCGCCCGCCCGCCACGGTCTGTTGGTGGCATCTGCTGGTGGACTCCGCCAGCTTGGATCCGATCGCGGAGGGGTGGCGTGTGGAGCCGCCCCTGGGATCCGCCCTGGATCGCCAGCGGCTGAAGCATGGGCTGCGCCAGGGGCTGATCAGCGCCGTGGCGGTTCACCATCAAGCGCTGGATCCTGAAGAGCAGTTGCTTCCGGTGGATCAGCGCCGCCCTGGTGTCGCCGGCCATCGCTTCGTTCTGCCGGCCCTCTGGCAGGAGCTGGTGCAGACGGATGGCTGGAGTGCCGAGGAGCTCTGGCAGGTGCTCTGTTTTGGCCCCGCCTCACTGCTTGGTCTCGCTCCTCCCCAGCTGGCTCTGGGCACGGATCGCTGGTTGCTCTTTGACCCCCAGCAGGTCTGGTCGGCCCAGCAGGATTCCTACGCTCCGCTGGCTGCCAACCAGCCCCTGGCGAAGGCAACCCTCAAGGGGCAGGTGCTGGCGACGGGGCTTAACCCCCAGCTTTGGCGCCGGAGTCCTTAAGCGGATCGCTGCTCGCTAACGCACCGGATGTGGGGAGGGGCCAGAAGCGCCAGAAGGCCCGTCCAATGATTTCCTGCTCAGGAAGGAAGGCGCCACCGGGCCAGAAACGACCATCCCAGCTGTTCGCCCGGTTGTCCCCCAGCACCAGGACATGGCCCGGAGGGACAACGGCATTCAGGGTCCGGCATTGCCCCATGCCCAGGGCATCGACGGGGCAGTAGTTCTGCACGTAGGGCTCCTTGAGCCAGGTGCCGTTGATGTTGACCTGCCCTCGCGGGTTGACGACGACCCGATCACCGGAGACGGCGACGACGCGTTTGATGTAGGCATCACAGGCCGGATCGGCGACCCCTGGAATGCTGTTCAGAATGGGCAGCTGGGCCAGGACGCAACTGAAGGGTCCGACCTTGCGATCAGCGCTCAGAACGGGATCGAAGTGGTGGGGTGCATGGAAGACCACGATCTCCCCTCGTTTGGGTGAGCGGCTGCGCAGGGAGAGTTTCTCCACCAGCAGCCGGTCCTGCAGCTGTAGTCCAGGCAGCATCGAACCCGAGGGGATGTAGCGGGCCTCCAGGACGTAATGGCGCACGCCCAGGGCCACTCCGAGGGTGATCAGCACCCCCCTCCAGAACACCCAGGGACTCTCCTGGGGGGGCTGTTGAGGGTTGCGTTCGGGGTCTGAACCTCCGCTGTTGCTGCTGGCGGCTTGTGTTGGATCGTGCGAGGACAAGGACGGGGCTGCCAGCTGGGGGTTCGGCTAGGGAAGATTAGGTCCGTCCCCTCGCTTGATCGATGGTTCGTCCGCGTTGGTTGTCCGTTCAGCGAACCGGCGCGGCGCGCAGCTGGTTGATCTGGGATCGGACCATTGCCCTTTGGGCCACGGTCAATTTGGTCTGGGTGGTCTTTGACATCACCTATGTCCCCTTCCGCACCTTCTGGTTGCAACGGAATCTGACCCCGATTCCCCAGGTGCCGCTGGTGGTTCCGCTGACGGTTCTGCCCAACATCACCCCGCTCTACGACCCGGTGAAGGGCATTGAGCCCCATCGGGAGACCCAGGGCTATCTGCAGCAGTTCGACCAACTGGATGGGGCCCTGCTCAAACCCGCTCCATTGAGCAATTCGCTTCAGCTGCGCCGTCAACAGGTGGCACTGACCGAGGCGATGATCAACGAGAACCCCTTTGCCGCCTCAGGCAACAGCGGCACCCTCGAAAAAATCAAGAACCGTTTGCGTCAGCGCGCTGGCTTGGACTCCGCCAAGCAGTCCGCCCAGCGCCTGCTCTCGGACGGCTGGCTACAGCAACACTCCTGGGAGGAGGAGCGGCGCTTCTGGCAGCAGCAGATCCTCCCGCTGGTGGCCACGAGCTATTGGCGCTCGATTGATGAGAACGGCCGCCCCAGCGATCACTTCTGGCGCTACGACCTTCTGCTCTTTCAAAGCGTCTTTGCCTTCGACATCCTGCTGCGGATGCTGCGTTTGCGGCGGCGCTTCCCAGGCCTGAGTTGGCGGGATGCCCTGCTGCGGCGTTGGATCGATCTGCCGCTGTTGCTGCCCTTTTGGCGCTGGATGCGCCTGGCGCCGGTGGTGGAGCGCTTGAGTCAGACGGGAATGATCAATGTCGAGCCGCTGCGGGCCGTGATTAGTCGCGGTGTCGTCTCACTCTTGGCGTTGGAGCTCTTTGAGGTTTTGGCTCTGCAATTGGTGGATGGCACCCAATCGCTGATTCGATCTCCCCAGTGGCCGCGCATGATTCGGAGCCTGCGCAGCCACCAGAGTGTCAGCGCGCTACCCCCCCAGCTCGAGCAGCCCCTCCTGGGTTTGCTGCAGTTGTGGGGACCGATGGTGCTCGGCCAGGTCACCCCCAGGCTGACCCCAGAGCTGCAGTCCCTGCTCAGCCATGCCCTCGAGCAAAGTCTGCGGGAGGTGCCTGGGGGGGCGGTGGTTCCCTCTGCCCTGGCCCGTCAGCTCACCGCCAGCATGGTGGAGACCGTCGTTGAGCTCTCCCGGACAACAGCGGATCGCTTGGCACAGAGCGATGACCGGCAGGCAGAACTGCTGCAGCGCTTCGGTGATCGCTTCTGGGAGGAGTTGGCGGCGGCTCTGGAGCGGGGGGACACCCTGGAGCGCAGTCAGGAGCTGCTCTGCGGCTTGCTCCAGCAGGTGAAGTTGAACTACTTGGCCCAGGTCAACCGCGCCGGCATCGGCGCCTTGATGGAGGAACTCGATGAACTGACAGCGCCTGTGCCGCTTAGCCCAGAGCCGCCTGCCACTCCTCAGGCTTGAATCCCACCAGGGCCGTGCCGGCTTCAGTGATCGCGAAGGGACGCTTGATCAGCTTCCCGTCAGCAGCCAAGGCAGCAAGGGCCTCGTCATCGCTGAGTGCAGCGACGGCCGCGGCACCAAGGGCGCGATAGCTCTGGCCACTGGTGTTGAACAGCCGCTTGCGCCCCAGGCTGTTGAAGGCCAGGCGCAGGTCGTCCAGGCCCGGGGGATCGAGGGTGATATCGATCAGCTCGAGATTCCCATTCCCAACAGAAAAGCCCTGCTGGTCAAGCCATTGCAGGGCTTTGCGGCAGGTGCCGCACTTGGGATAACTGAAGAGCCGAAGACGGCTGCTGCTCACTTGCCCAGCAGGCTCTTGATGGCGCCCACGAGGCTGTTGGAGCCGCTGCCGGTGCCGCCTTGGGGGCGGGTGCGAACGGTCACATCACCGTTGACGCTGGTGCGGCAGCTCAGGCGGTAGTTAGCGGGACGGTCAGCCAGGTAGACCTGCTCGACGTCGCTACGGGGGGAGAGGTTCTGCATGCCCTCAACCACCTCGACGACGCAGGTGCCGCACTGGCCGACACCACCACAGTTATTGAGGTTGTTCAGACCGCCGTAGGGATTGACGCCTGCATCCACGGCAGCCTTGCGAAGGTTGGCCCCTTCAATGCATCCGACCTGCTGGCCTTCCTGTTCAAAACGGATGGTGGGCACGGTCGGGCGGGGATCTTCGGCGCCGACAAACCTACCTGGCCGCAGACGTTCTTTGACGTTGTTTGCTGCGGCTGACACCAAATGCAGCGTCCTGCCGTGTCGCATTGGGCTGCTTAGCATTGGCCTTTCTTTGGCCGAAACGGTGCATCCAGCGGGTTACGACCGTCTCCAGAGCCAAGTCATTCCCGGCTACGGCAGTCTGGCTCGCCTGGCCGTGGCCCTGCTCAGCAGTTCACCCCAGGCTCAGATCGAGGGATCATCCGTCCTGGTGGCGGGCTGCGGCACCGGCGCGGAGCTTCTGGAAGCGGTTGCGCAGCGTCCGGATTGGCGGCTGACGGCCTTGGATCCCAGCGACGAGATGCTCCAGGCCTCGCGCGATCGCCTGGGTGAAGGGGTTCCCATTCGTTGGCATCAAGACACGGTCGAGGGGTTTGTCGCCGCTGACGCCGAAGCCGGTGGCTACGCCGGCGCCCTTTCGGTGCTGGTGCTTCAGTCCCTTCCTGATGACGGCAGCAAACTGGCCTATCTGAGCGCCCTAGCCCAGTGCCTGCAGCCCGGGGCTCAGCTGGTCTTGGTTGACTTGATGCGCAGCTCCCTGACGTCGTTGGAGCCCCAGCTCGATGCGGCCTGGGATCGCTTCCAGCGCGCCAGTGGCCTCGATCTCACCCGCGATCAGTTGGCCTCGGAGGGTTTGCATCCCATCGGTCTGGCCCGTCTCACCAGCCTGGTCAACGCCGCTGGTTTTGGTGATCCGGCCCGGGTGTTTCAGGCCCTGGGTTTTGAAGGCTTTTTGCTGCAGAAGCGGGGTTAAGGCTGTTGCGCTGCGGCGCTGCAGGCTTCGATCAGCGCAGGGACGGCGTCCGCATCGAGCCACCCCAGGATGTCGACGACCCGGCCCTCCATGCTCTTGTAGGTCCGGAAGAATTCGGCCACCTCTTCCAGCTGCACCGGAGCGATCTGTCGAATGCTGTTGATGCCCCGTTGGTTGGGATCGGCCGCAGGAACGCAGAGGAGCTTGCCGTCATGGGCCCCCTCGTCGAGCATGTCGAGGATGCCGATGGGACGGGCCTGGATCAGGCATCCGGCAAAGGTGGGTTCGTGCATGATCACCATCGCGTCCAGAGGAGCGCCGTCCTCTGCGAGGGTGTTGGGGATAAAGCCGTAGTCGAAGGGATAGCGCACGGAGGAGTGCAGCACCCGATCGAGGGCCATCACTCCAGCCTCTTGGTTGAACTCGTATTTATTGCGGCTTCCAGCTGGAATCTCCACCACCAGGTTCACTAGCCCTGGCCGCGGGGAGGCCTGCAGACTGCGCAAATCCATGGCTGGGTTGCTCGATCACGCCAGAGGGGGGAGCCGCTACCTGAGCGGGACCCGATCGACTGCCCAGCACGCTGGCGATGGGAATCACCATGGTGCAGACGGCAACGACAAAGCCCAGAAGGGGAGCGGCGGAGTCGTAAATCGGGCTGGAACTAAAGGGTTCCTCGCTCGATTCGCTCAACACGGGGGTGGATCTGCTGCTTGCGGCTTGCGTGGTGGCCGGAGCCTGAGCCGCAGGAGCGGATCCGCTGGTTCGGGGAGGGGGGTCTGAGTCCATCGACGGGGTTAATGAAAACCCTCAGTACAGATTAGATATGTGCATCCTGACATCCGGCGATGGGACTGTCAGGTGCAGCGTCTATGCCGCGGGGCGTTCTTGCTCGTGCTGATCCCGCCGGCTATCGAGGGTGGTGGGGCTGAGATTGCTGGAGTCCAGAAGCTCTCGAATCGTGCGCAGTTCTTCGAGGATCGAACCCAGGAGTTGCTGGGTTGCCGTTGAAGGGGAGTTCAGTACCTCAACGGTCACTTCCTTGATGCGCAGGACGTCCCGGGCGAAGCGAGCCACCTCATTGGGGTGGAACATCAAGGGTTCTTTCTGATCGCTGCGGTACTCGGGGTTGAGTTTGCGGGGATTGAAAGGCGGGTTGAGGTTGCGCGGATCGGTGTTGGTGTAGCGGTAGACCGAGGCCCGTGAGCGGTTCAACGAACGCTGAACTTCGTCGATGCCAATCAGGTTCTCGGATTGTTCGGAGCTATTGGCTGCGCCTTCTGCACTGGCTTCAATCGCAGCGGCTGCACTGGCCATCCCTTGCCCCATTCCTGAAGTGAACGAATGGGGGTTCATGAGACGTGCGTGCGACGGGTTGGAATCCAGCGGAAACTAGCAGGCTTTCCTCTCTGCAACTGAAATTTCGTCTTGATTTCCGCTTCACTTGTGGCGCTTTTTTAAGCGGGTGGGACGGAACGGTTCGTGGGGCTGCAAATGCTGGCTCCAGGGCTGCTCGAGCAGGTGATAGCTTCCGGCCTCTTTCCTTGCTCGGATCCCATGCGCGTCTCCCGCCTGATGCTGGTGACGCTGCGGGATGACCCCGCCGAGGCTGAGATTGCCTCCCACAAGCTGCTGCTGCGAGCCGGCTATATCCGCAGGATTGGCAGCGGCATCTACGCCTATCTCCCCCTCCTCTGGCGCGTCCTTCAGAAGGTCTCAGCCGTTGTCCGCGAGGAACTCAACGCGGCGGGTGCCCTGGAGACGCTCCTGCCCCAGCTCCAGCCGTCTGAGCTCTGGCAGCGCAGCGGGCGCTGGGCCGGGTACACCGACGGCGAGGGGATCATGTTTCACCTTGAGGACCGTCAAGGTCGCGAGCTCGGTCTCGGCCCGACCCACGAGGAGGTCATCACGGCACTCGCCGCTGATCTGTTGCGTTCCTACCGGCAACTCCCGGTCAACCTGTATCAGGTGCAGACCAAGTTTCGCGATGAGATTCGTCCCCGCTTCGGTCTGATGCGTGGGCGCGAATTCATCATGAAGGACGCCTATTCGTTCCACGCCAACGAGGACTGCCTGAAGCAGACCTACGGCCTGATGGACCAGGCCTACCGCAGGATCTTTCAGCGTTGTGGCCTGCGGGCCGTCGCCGTCGAGGCCGACAGTGGTGCCATCGGCGGTTCGGCCAGCCAGGAATTCATGGTCACGGCTGAATCCGGTGAGGATTTGATCTTGGCCGCCGGCGATGGCCGCTACGCGGCGAACCAAGAGCGGGCGGTTTCCCTACCACCCGAGCCCCAGCCGCTTCCGCCCGGCTCGGCTGTGGAGCGGATCGAGACCCCTGGTCAAAGCACCATTGAGGCCCTGAGCCAGGCCCAGGGTTGGCACCCCACGCAGGTGGTCAAGGTGCTCCTATTGCTGGCTCGCTTTGAAGACGGTCTGCAGCAGCCGTTGCTCGTCTCCCTGCGGGGCGACCAGCAGCTCAATGAGGTCAAGTTGAGCAATGCCGTCAGTCACCGGCTCTCGGCTAAGCACGGCACCCTTTTGGACCTGCAAGCACTGCAGCCCGATGAGGCGGCCAAGCAAGGCCTGACGGGGATTCCCTTTGGCTACATCGGGCCGGATTTGAGCGACGTGGTGCTCTCCGGTGCCAAGTCTTGGGCCACCCGCTTTGAGCGCTTTGCCGATGGCACCGCCACGGCCTTGGAGGTCTTCATTTGCGGCGCGAATGAGCGTGATGCCCATCGGCTGGGCGTGAGCTGGGCTGCGCTCGGGGGTGCTCCTGATTCAGGCGATCTGCGCTCCGCGCAGCCCGGGGATCGCTGCGTCCATGACCCCAGCCAAACCCTCGAAGCCAGCCGTGGAATCGAGGTTGGGCACATCTTCCAGCTCGGCAGGAAGTACTCCACGGCCCTGGACGCCACCTTTACCAATGAGTCCGGCCAGGAGGAGCCCCTGTGGATGGGCTGCTACGGCATCGGTGTATCGAGGCTGGCCCAGGCCGCCGTCGAGCAACACCACGACGCCAACGGAATCTGTTGGCCCACCGCAATCGCTCCCTATGAGGTGATTGTCGTGATCGCCAACGTCAAAGAAACGGAGCAGGTGGACTTGGCGGAACGTCTCTACGACCAGTTGCAGGCGGCCGGCGTTGATGTGCTGCTCGACGACCGCTCTGAACGGGCTGGCGTCAAGTTCAAGGACTCAGAGCTGCTCGGAATTCCCTGGCGGGTCGTGGTCGGTCGCGGCGCGGCTGAGGGCCAGGTGGAGTTGGTTCAGCGCTCCACAGGTGCCAAACAGGACCTCGCGGCTGACCAGCTGGAAGCCACCTTGCTGCCCCAGCTCCTGCTGGAGCGTCAAGGACTTCTGGCCGCCGAGGCCCCCTAGGATCCCGCTCAAGTTGATCCCGAGTCCGATGGCAGCTGGTTGGCGTCGAATCAAAGCAGCCCTGCTGGCTGTCTGCCTGGGCCTGACCCTGCTGGTGACGGCTTGCTCTGGCAGCTCGGGTCCCCTGACCGGTAACTACGCGGAGGACACGGTTGTCGTCGCGGATCAGCTGATGGCCACCATTGCCATTGCGGCTGATGATCCTGGCCGCAGTGAGGCGGAGACCTCGGCACGGGCCCTGATCAATGACTACATGGCCCGCTACCGCCCCCAGGCCAAATTCAACGGCTTGGCCTCCTTCACCACGATGCAGACGGCCCTGAACTCCCTGGCGGGCCACTACGCGAACTACCCAAATCGCCCCGTCCCCGATGCCCTGAAGGAGCGCCTGAATAAGGAACTCAAAAAAGCTGAGACCGGTGTCGTGCGCGGCGCCTGATCGTCTCCGCCTTCGTTGTTTGAACCCAAAGCGGCCCAACCGGGCCGCTTTTTTAATCCAAACAATTCCGTGATTGTTTTGACGGAGGGTCACCCCATCTGAGATCCTTGATCCTTGTGCTTAGAAGCGGCTGCGGGCCGCTGTGTCCTTGGCCAACGTTGTCGTCATCGGTGCTCAATGGGGTGACGAGGGGAAGGGCAAGATCACCGATCTCCTGAGTCGTTCGGCCGATGTGGTCGTCCGTTATCAGGGCGGTGTGAATGCCGGCCACACGATTGTTGTGGACGACAAGGTGCTGAAGCTGCACCTGATTCCCTCCGGCATTCTTTACCCAGGAACCGTCTGCCTGATCGGCTCCGGCACCGTTGTGGACCCCAAGGTCATGATCGGTGAGCTGGACATGCTCGCTGAGAACGGCATCCCGGTCGACGACCTGCGTTTGGCCGCGACGGCCCACGTGACGATGCCCTACCACCGCCTGTTGGATCAGGCGATGGAGCAGCGCCGCGGGGATCAGCGCATTGGCACCACCGGCCGTGGCATTGGCCCGACCTACGCCGATAAGTCCCAGCGCAACGGGATCCGGGTGATCGACATCCTGGATGAATCGCGCCTTCGGGAACGTTTGGCCGGTCCGCTGGCGGAGAAGAACGAGATCCTGCAAAAGATCTACGGCATCGAGCCCCTGGATTTCGACGCCGTCGTTGCTGAGTACGTGGCCTACGGCCAGCGCTTGGCTCCCCACGTCGTCGATTGCACCCGCACCATTCACCAGGCGGCCAAGGCCAAAAAGAACATCCTGTTTGAGGGTGCCCAGGGCACCCTGCTGGATCTCGATCACGGCACCTACCCCTACGTCACCTCATCGAATCCAGTCAGTGGTGGTGCCTGCATTGGTGCTGGCGTCGGTCCGACCCTGATTGACCGCGTGATCGGTGTGGCCAAGGCCTACACCACCCGCGTCGGTGAAGGTCCCTTCCCTACGGAATTGGAGGGCAGCCTGAATGACCACCTCTGCGATCGAGGTGGTGAATTCGGAACCACCACCGGACGTCGCCGCCGCTGCGGTTGGTTTGACGGGGTGATCGGCCGCTATGCCGTTGAGGTCAACGGTCTCGATTGCCTGGCCATCACCAAGCTCGATGTTCTCGATGAACTCGACGAGATCCAGGTCTGTGTGGCCTATGAACTCGATGGCCAGCGCATCGAGCACTTCCCCGGCTCCGCTGAGGATTTCGCCCGCTGTCAGCCCATCTTTGAGACCCTGCCGGGTTGGCAGACCTCCACGGCTGATTGCCGCCGCCTTGAGGATCTTCCCCCGACGGCCATGAGCTATCTCCGCTTCCTTGCTGAGCTCATGGAAGTGCCGATTGCGATCGTTTCCTTGGGTGCTGATCGCGACCAAACCATCGTGGTCGAAGACCCCATTCACGGTCCCAAGCGGGCCCTGCTGAGCCGCTGATTCCCATGCCTGAAGTGAAGACCTTGGATGTTGTCGGGATCGGCAACGCGATCGTTGACGTGCTTGTTCAGGCCGACGATGCCGTCATCGAGGGCTTTGGCCTGACCAAAGGCACGATGGCCCTGATTGATCAGGACCAAGCCGAGTCGCTCTACTCCAAGCTCGGCCCTGGCTTGGAAACCTCTGGGGGATCCGCGGCTAACACCCTGGCTGGCATTGCCCAGCTTGGCGGGCGTGCTGGCTTTATTGGTCGGGTGCGGGATGACCAATTGGGCACGATCTTTGCCCATGACATCCGTGCTGTGGGGACCCGTTATGAGACCCCCGCAGCAACGGCCGGGGCCTCGACCGCACGCTGCTTGATCCTGGTGTCACCGGATGCGCAGCGCACCATGTGCACCTACTTGGGTGCCTCGGTTGGCCTCGATCCCAGCGATCTGAATCTCGAGATGGTGGCCCAGGCGAAGGTGCTCTACCTCGAGGGCTATCTCTGGGATAGCGACGACGCCAAGGCTGCTTTTCTTGCGGCCGCCAAGGTGGCGAAAGAGAACGGTGCCGAAGTGGCGCTGAGCCTCTCCGATGCGTTCTGCGTGGAACGGCATCGCGACAGCTTCCTTGAGCTGGTCGACGGCCATGTCGACATTCTCTTTGCCAATGAGATGGAGATCACCTCCCTCTACAAGGCCAATAGCTTTGATGAGGCCGCCCAGGCTGTCCGCGGCCGCTGCCGCATCGCCGCCTTGACCCGCAGCGAGCAGGGTTCTGTGATTCTCAGCGGCAATTCATCGATCGCCATTAAGCCCTTCAACCTGGGCCCGCTCGTGGACACCACGGGCGCCGGTGACCTCTATGCCGGTGGTTTCCTGCATGCCTATACCCAGGGCGAATCGCTGGAGCGCTGTGGTCAGCTCGCCTCGCTCTGCGCTGGTCAGGTGGTGACCCAGCTGGGTCCCCGCTCCCAGGTCGATCTGAAGGCCCTCGCCCAGACGCACCTCAACTAGGGCGGCAGGCCGCTTCAGCCCAGGCTCCATAGCCAGGGCTTGCTTCTGCACTCCAGACGATCCATTCGGGTGTCTCGTAGCTGTGGTGCTCATGGACGGCGGCCTCCAGGGCCTGCTGCTGCTCTCGAGTGGTTTTGATCAGCAGCTCGACCTCCGCGCTGTCCTCGATCTGTCCCTGCCACCAGTAGAGGGCCCGTTGCGGTCGCAGGGCGACGCAGGCCGCCAGACGCCTCTCCAGAAGAACGCGGGCGAGGGCCTCGGCGGTCTCTGGGTTGGCCTCGGTGGTGAGGGCCAGGATCAACGATGGGCTCATGACCGCGCTTGCGCTGCCCCAACTTGACGCAGGATTCCTTCCGGTGTCAGGCCTACTGGCAGCTGTTCTGCGGGGGGGCGGATCTGGATCAACTGCAGGCCCAGCTCCTGGCTGAGGTTCTGCCAGATCTGCTGGGTGAGTCCCCCGGATTGCCTGCAGAGCACGGCGCTGATCCCCCAGCGCCGGCAGAGGGCGCGTTCGATGGCGCCCTCGGGCAAAGCCCCGGGCCGTACGCAGGCCAGCTGTTGCGGTTCAAAGCCTGCCGCTAGGGCAAGACGCAGGCTCTCCGGGTTGTCGAGGATTCGCGCGAAGTGCTGCGAAGCGGAGCTCTGGCGCAGGGCCGCTTGGAGGTGTCTCGAGCCAATGGCCAGGAGCAGTCGCTCTCCCCCCAGCGCGATGGAACGCAGATCCTCGAACTGTTGGATCCCATGGATCCGGGTTCCTTCAGGCAGGCGAGGGGTCTCCCGTTGCAGTCGCAGCAGGGGTTGGTTCATGGCCTGGCAGCGCCGTTGCAGCCTGCCGCTGATCACTGCGGCGAAGGGATGGGAGGCATCGAGCACCCAGCGGGGTCTGAGCGTCCTCAGCAGTTGATCAACGGCCTCATCCTCCTGGAGCTTCCCCACCTGAAAGCGCAGATTGGGGTGGGACCGATAGGCCCGTGTGGCGGAGGCGCTGACCACGCTGACCAGGACGTTCCAGCCCTGCTGCAGCAAGGCCTGGGCCAGGGGCGGACCATCCCCGGTGCCTGAGACCAACCAGATCGTCTCGGCAGGGGCCGAGGTCGAGGAATCCCCCTGGTGAAATTCCAGGCCTTGCATCAGGATGTGGCCCCGTGCCATTGACCGGTCCTGTGAACCATTGCTTGCTGGAGGTGGAGGTGCTGGAGGCGCCTCAGGTTCGATACACCCAGGACAACCAAACTCCAGTGGCGGAGATGGCCGTTCAGTTCGATGGGCTGCGTCCTGATGATCCGGCGGGTCAGCTCAAGGTTGTCGGCTGGGGAAGTCTTGCTCAGGACCTGCAGAACCGTGTGCAGGTTGGCCAGCGGCTGATGGTCGAGGGTCGTCTGCGGATGAACACCGTGAGCCGCCAGGACGGGACCAAGGAAAAGCGCGCTGAATTCACGCTCTCCCGCCTGCATCCCCTCGGTAGCAGTGGCGGTGGCAGTGCCGCCCCTCGTCCCGCCGCTGCTGCACCGGCTGCTGCACCGGCTTCGGCTCCTGCCCCTGTCCGCAGTGCCGCCCCCGCACAGCAGCAGCCTCCCACCTGGAACACCGCACCCCTGGTTCCTGACCTTCCCGAGGGCGAGGACGAGATTCCGTTCTGATCGCTTAGCTGCTGGGGCTGAGTCGTTCTTGGGCCTGCTCCAGCAGCTGACCCAGTTCACGCTCCAGGGCGGCCAGGTCTAAGCGCAGTTCTGGCCAACGTCCCTGGTCCAGCTGCTGCAACAACCAGAGCCGGTCCCGTTGCAGCTGTTCAACCAGCTCCGCTGTGCTGGGGGCATCCTGCGCGGGGTTGGGCTCCTGCCCCCCGTTGACCGAAGATGCCTGCATGCTCGCAATCGCTTCCCCCGGCAGCCTAGTCACCTTGGCTGGTGCGGCCCTCTCGGTCATTGGCTGGATTGGCTACGCCACCTCCAATCCGAACCTCAGCCTGCCGACGATTTTTTACGGCATCCCGATCCTCTTGGGTGGGTTGGCTCTCAAGTCCTCCGAACTGCCCCCTGCAGAGCTCCTGGAGGCAGAGCCAGATGCGGTTGCCCTGCGTGAGCAGGCCGCCAGTAAGACCCTCCGCAAGCTGGTGAAAGACGTCACCCGTTGGCGCTATGGCCAGAAGGCTCACCTCGAGAGCTCCCTGGAGGCCCTCAAGCTCTGGGATGAGGATGAGCCCCCTCAGTTGATCAGCGTGCTTGAGCGCGCCGTCGACGGTCGCTATGCCGTTGCGATGCGGTTTCGCTGTGAAGCGGTTCCCTTCGAGCGTTGGCAGGAGAAACAGGACCGACTGGGCCGATTCTTCGATCGCGGCCTGCGGGCAGAGCTCAGTGAGCCCTCCAAAGGTGAGGTGCTCCTTGAGTTGTTGCCTGCTGCTGGCTAAACCTGAGCACATCTAGGCCCCTCTTCTCGAGACAAGTCCCTCCCTTGAGCGAACGTCCTGCTGATCGCACTGACGCCCTGCGGGTGTCGGTGCTGAGTGAAGCCCTCCCCTACATCCAACGTTTTTCCGGCCGCCGCGTCGTCGTGAAATACGGCGGTGCGGCCATGGTTCGCGAAGACCTGCGCGATGCGGTCTATCGCGACTTGGTGCTGCTTGCTTCGGTCGGCGTGAAGCCGGTGGTCGTGCACGGCGGCGGGCCCGAGATCAATGAGTGGTTGGGGCGCCTGAACATCGAGCCCCAATTCCGCAATGGCCTGCGGGTGACCTGCCCGGACACCATGGATGTGGTGGAGATGGTCCTGGTGGGCCGGGTCAACAAGCAGATCGTCAACGGCTTGAATCGTCTGGGCGCCAGGGCCGTGGGCCTCTCCGGTAGCGATGGCCCGCTGGTGCGGGCTCGCACCTATGGCGATGGGACCAATGGCCTGGTGGGGGATGTGGCTGCGGTGGACCCGTCTGTTCTCTTCCCCTTGCTGGATGCCGGCTACATCCCCGTCATCTCCTCGGTGGCAGCCGACGCCGAGGGCCAAGCCCACAACATCAATGCCGACACGGTCGCTGGGGAGTTGGCTGCAGCCCTGGAAGCGGAGAAATTGATTCTCCTGACCGATACCCCGGGGATCCTGCGGGACCGGGAAGACCCCAGTTCGTTGATTCGCTCCGTGAGTCTCTCCGGCGCCCGCGAGCTGATCAGCAGCGGTGTCGTGGCCGGCGGGATGACGCCGAAAACCGAATGCTGCATTCGCGCCTTGGCCCAGGGGGTCGCCGCCGCCCACATCGTCGATGGCCGAACACCCCATGCGCTCTTGCTGGAGGTGTTCACCGACGCGGGCATCGGCACGATGGTGACCGGCCGATCCAACCTCTAGGTGCCGGTGGAGGAGTCCAACGCTGCCCAGCCCGCGGAGGCGTTTGATCCAGCGACGCTTCTCCCGGCACGATCAGCCCTGGAGAGGGGCGACTACGGCACCTGTGAACGCTTGCTGGAGCCGCTGCTGCAAGCCCACGGTGCGATGACCCGGGCGGGGGGAGAGGTCCGGCTTCTGCTGGCCACGGCCCAGTTGGGGCGTGGGGATCACAAGGCCGCGGCGGCGACCTGCCGCAGCCTTCGGGCCTGCCGCGACACCACCCTGCGCGCCCAGGCCAAGGACCTCCAGGAGATCCTTGACGCGCCGGCCTTGGTGAGGCCCAGGGAGTGGTCGATGACCCTTCCGAGCCTGGGGGAGATGAAGCCCCTGGAGGGCGAGCTCAAGGCGATGGCCCGTCAACGCCGCCGCCGCCGCGGACCCCCAGAGCCACCACCACCGCCCACTGGACCCACCCAGGCTCCCTTGGGTTTCGCTGTCGTGGCGATCGTTCTGTTGCTGCTGACGGCTCTGCTCGGTGGTTGCGTCGACCTCGAGACCCAGCTGCGCTTCCCCGGCCCTGGACGCCTGCAGTTTGAGCAGCGCAGTCAATCCCAGACGGATCAGCCCCTTCCTTGGCAGAGCCAGTGGCGGCAAGGGCTGCGCGGCCGCTCCCTGCGCGTGGACCAAGACCATGGCCGCCTGACGCTGGTCTCGCCGGTGCTGCCTGCTGCTCAGGCTTTGAGGCTGCTGCAGGACAGTCTTGAGCAGGGTGCTGCATTGGCCAACCTGGATCTACCCGCACCTGAACTGGACTTCCAGGAGCGCAACTGGTTGATCGGCGTGCGTCAGCGGCTGGCCATCCAGCTGGATCTGGAGACGCTCCAGCCCCTGCCTGGATTGCAGTTGAGCGTTGCCCTCGAACCACTTCCGCTGCGTGCGATTCAGTCCTCTGGGCCCATCCCCGCCCGCGCCATGCGTCGGGGCAAGGGCGAGCCTGAGGTTGTCCGTTGGCGCCTTGAGCCCGGGGCGGTGAATACGCTCCAGCTCTCCTGCTGGCGCTGGAGCAAGCTTGGCCTGGGCACCCTGGCCATCAGCCTGCTCCTGCTGCTGGTGGCACTGCTTCAGCGGCTGCGCATTGCCGCTGGTTTTGGCTTGCCCCAGCTGCCGGCCTAGAGCTCCAGCGGATCTGGGTCGATCGCCAGACTGACGTCATGGGGGAGCAGGGCCCGCAGCTCTGTCTCCATGGGCAGTGGAAGCTCAGAGCCGGCTGGTCCGTGCAGCAGGAGCTGCCAGCGGCTGTTCCCCGCCACCCTGGCCACCGGCGCTGGAGCTGGTCCGATCAGCAGCCACCCCTGCTGCATCAGCGCCGCACGCAGGTGTTCCGCCAGGCTGGAGGCGGCCGTCGCGGTTCGACTGGCGGATGGTCCCGCGAGGCGCAACAGGCAGGCCCGGCTAAAGGGAACCAGGGATGCGGCCTGCCGTTGTTGGAGTTCCTCCTTCAAAAAGGCTTCATAGCGGCCATCCACCAGATGGCGAATCACGGGATGTTCGGGGCTGTAGGTCTGCACTAGGACCTCCCCAGGACGGTCCCCTCTCCCCGCCCGGCCGGCCAATTGCAGCAGCAGCTGCAGGCTTTCCTCTGCGGCCCGCAGATCGGGTCGATGCAGGAGCCCATCGGCGGCCAGCACGGCAGCCAGGGTCACCCGCGGCAGATCCATCCCCTTGGCGAGCATCTGGGTTCCGATCAAGACATCGGCTTCCCCGCGGGCAAACCGCTCAAGGAGTTGCCGATGGCCATCGCGCCCGCGGGTGGTGTCCCTGTCGAAGCGCAGCAGCCGCAGCTCCTCCAGTTCGCCCGATAGGTGCTCCAGCACCTGTTGCGTTCCGGCCCCAAAGGGCTTGAAGGCCGTGGAGCCGCAATGGCCGCAGCGGCGCTCCACCTCTGCACGGTGGTCGCACCAGTGGCAGCGCAGCCAGGAGCGCTCCCGTTGCCGGTGCACCGTGAGGGCCACGTCGCAGTGGGGACACTGCACCACTTCGCCGCAGCTGCGGCAACTCAAAAAACTGCTGTAGCCCCGCCTGGGTACCAGCACGACCGCCTGCTCCCCCCGTTCTTTGAGGGTCTGGAGCCGGTCCATCAGCGGCCGACTCACCAGACGCCGGTGGCCCTCCGCCAGTTCCTGCCGCATGTCCACCACCAGGACCGGTGGCAGGACACTGCTGCCAATGCGCTTAGGGAGTCGCACCAGCTGGCACTGCGGCTGGGGACCTTGGCAGGCGCGCCAGGTCTCCAGGCTTGGGGTGGCACTGCCGAGGATCAACTTGGCCCCGCTGGCTTGAACCCGCAGTTGGGCCACGTCTCGGGCGTGATAACAGGGCATCGGGCTGTCCTGTTTGTAGGAGCGATCGTGCTCCTCATCGAGCACCACCAAGCCCAGCTGCTTGAGCGGTAGGAAGATCGCCGAACGGGTGCCCACCACCAGCAGCGGAGAGGGGCTATCGAGGCAGTGGCGCCAGGTTCGAATGCGCGCGCCGTCACTGCAACCCGAGTGGTATTCCGCCACCGCCGCACCAAAGCGGGCTCGGCTGCGATCCAGCAGCTGGGGAATGAGTCCAATCTCAGGGGTCAGCAGCAACACGGACCGTCCTGCCTGCAGTTCGCGTGCGGCGGCCTGGAGGTAGACCTCCGTCTTGCCAGCCCCCGTCACCCCCCAGAGCAGGAGCTGGCTTCCTGGTTGAGCTTCCTCAATGGCGGCTAGCGCTTGGGCTTGATCCTCAGTGAGCTGCTTGGGGATGCTGCTGTCGCCCCCTGGGCGCATCACCTCCTCGGCCTGAAAGGGGCGCCGCTCTCGCCGAAGGACTCCCCGGCGCTGCAGGGTGTCACTGACCGAGCGGCTGACCTGAGCGGCCTCGAGGGCCTGGGTTTGCCAGCACTGGCCGCCGTGGGCCTCCAGCACCTGGAGCAGACGGCTTTGGGCGTCGCTCCAGCTGCTGCGCTCCGTTTCCGTGGGGGGCTGAATCAGCTCGAGCCAGAGCTGCTCCCGCGGCCGCTGAGCCGCTGCGGCCGGGCGCTGCCCAAGCCAGCCAGGGGGTAGGACCGCTTTGAGCGTTCGGAAGGAGGTGGTTCGGCACTGTTGCGCAACCGTCTCAATCAGGCTTTGCCAGTCGGGCTCAACAGCGGCCTGTTGATGGACGGTTTCGATCGGTTGCAGGGCTTTGCCGGCTAAGGCCGCGGGCCGTTCATCCAGCAGCTCCAGCACCAGCCCGATGTGGCGCCGTCCCCGGAGTCGAATTTGCACCAGATCCCCTCTGGCGCAGGGGACTTGCTTGGGGTTGCTGTAGGTGAACACCTGCCCCTCACGGCCCGCCTCAAGCCAGACCTGGACCCAGGAACCCTGGCCATCTGCTGGGGTGGGGCCGGTCACTCTTGCAAAGCTCTTGGGAGTTTCTTAAGATGAGTCTGTTGAGCAGTCCATAGGGCTGCAGTCGGAACCCGGCAAAGTTCCGTCCAGCGGGAAGATCTTGAGGACAGCCAGCACTGCTGCGCGCCCGATCTGCGACCACCCCTGACAGCCTTGCTGGGCTTCTGGCCCCGTTCCCATTCCTTTCTATTCCCCTCAGCACGCCGCCAAGTCCCTTGGCAAGTCTGCTGGGTTCGTTGACGCCCCACCAATTCATCGTTCCCATGGGTCATTGAGCCTTGACCGGCTCTGTCGCCCGATCGATGCGGCCCTTCGCCGACTCCGGTCGATCGATGATTGGCACCTCGCCCTTGGCTTGGTCGGGTCTGCGTCTGACGTGTCAACCGCCTCAACATCATCTAGCCGAACGCGATGAGTCCTGCTGCTGCGACAAAGAAGTCAGCGACCACCAAGACGACCACGAAGGCAGCTGCGACGGCCAAAAAGCCCGCTGCTGAAATCCTCGCCGTGGCCAATTCTTCGGGTGAGACCGTCAAGGTGACGAAGGCCAAGGCCGCCAGCAAGACCAAGAAGGACGCCGAGGCCGCGAACAAGGTCAGCCCAACCAAGGCCAAGGCCACGAAGGCTGCATCGACGAAAGCGGCCTCCACCAAGGCCGCCAGTAGCAAAAAGCCTGCATCGACCAAGGCTGCTTCCACAAAGGCTGCGGCATCGAAAGCCACCAGCAAGAAGGCCGCGGCCGCCGACCTGGACAAGGCGGCTGATCAGCTGCTGGCAGCGGCGGGCAAGGCTCCAGCTGCCGATGCCAAGGCCACGGAGAAGGATGCAGCGAAAACCGCCAAAGCCCTGGCGAGCATCAAGATCGGGCCGAAGGGTGTCTACACCGAAGACTCCATCCGGGTTTATCTCCAAGAGATCGGCCGGATTCGACTGCTGCGTCCTGACGAGGAGATTGAGCTGGCCCGCAAAATTGCGGACCTGCTGCAGCTCGAGGAGCTAGCGAACCAGTTCGAGGCAGACAACGGCCACTACCCCGACACCAAGGAGTGGGCGGCTCTCGTCGAGATGCCCCTGGTCAAGTTCCGCCGGCGCCTGATGTTGGGTCGCCGCGCCAAGGAAAAGATGGTCCAGTCGAACCTCCGTTTGGTGGTGTCGATTGCCAAGAAGTACATGAACCGGGGCCTGAGCTTCCAGGACTTGATTCAGGAGGGCTCCCTCGGACTGATTCGCGCCGCCGAGAAGTTCGATCACGAGAAGGGCTACAAGTTCTCGACCTACGCCACCTGGTGGATTCGTCAGGCGATCACCCGCGCGATTGCGGATCAGTCCCGCACGATCCGTCTGCCGGTCCACCTGTACGAGACCATTTCTCGGATCAAGAAGACCACCAAGACCCTCTCTCAAGAGTTCGGCCGCAAGCCCACTGAAGAGGAGATTGCTGAATCGATGGAGATGACCATCGAGAAGCTCCGCTTCATTGCCAAGAGTGCTCAGCTGCCGATTTCGCTGGAGACACCGATTGGCAAGGAGGAAGACTCCCGCCTGGGTGACTTCATTGAGGCTGATATCGAGAATCCTGAGCAGGACGTCGCCAAGAACCTGCTGAGGGAAGATCTCGAGGGTGTTCTGGCGACCCTGAGCCCCCGTGAGCGCGATGTGCTGCGCCTGCGCTACGGCCTGGACGATGGTCGGATGAAGACCCTCGAGGAGATCGGGCAGATCTTTGATGTGACCCGCGAGCGCATCCGCCAGATCGAGGCCAAGGCCCTGCGCAAACTGCGGCACCCCAACCGCAATGGCGTGCTCAAGGAGTACATCAAGTAACCAACTCTTTGACTGCGGTCCAAGCGGTTTAAGGTTCAGGCGCCGGCGGGTCTTCCCGCCGGCTTTGTCTTGAGGATTCCATGGGCTTGCGGGTCTCGATTGTTCTGCCCACCTACAACGAGCGGGGCAACATCGAGCCGCTTCTGGCCCAGCTGCTTCCCCTGGGTGAGCAGTGGGATTTGGAAATCCTGGTGGTGGATGACGACTCGGCGGATGGGACCGCTGAGCTGGTCCGCCAGCTCGCCCATGACGAACCGCGGCTCCGTCTGATCCGCCGGGTCGGGCGCTCCGGTTTGGCCAGCGCCATCAAAGAAGGTCTGCTGGATGCCACGGGGGACTTTGTCCTGGTGATGGACAGTGACGGCCAGCATGAGCCTGGCTCTGTCCGCCGCGCGATCGAGACCCTGGAAGCCGGTGGTGCGGACCTGGTCATCGGCAGCCGCTTCCATCCCGAGGCCCAGATCCTGGGGCTGAGCGATCGGCGGGAAACCGGATCGACGTGGGCCAATGCCAGTGCCCGCTTCAGCCTGCCCAAGCGCTATGCCCATCTCACGGACTACATGAGTGGCTTCTTTGCCCTGCGCCTAGAGCCGCTGCTGCCCTTGATCCGTGGCGTGGATGTCAACGGATTCAAGTTCCTCTACGAACTGCTGGCGGTGAGTCGTGGGCGCTTGAGCACCGCCGAGGTGCCCCTGACCTTCCAGCCCCGCACCTATGGCAGCTCCAAGCTGGATCTGGCCATCTTCTGGGATTTCCTGATCTCAATCCTCCACACCCTGAGCTTCCGCCTGCTGCCCAGGCGAGCCATCAGTTTTGGTTTGGTCGGTCTCAGTGGCGTTGCGGTGCAGCTGCTGATCACGCAGCTGTTCATGGCTCTCTGGGGTCTTGGCTTTGAGCAGGCGCTCCCGATCGGTGTGATCTCGGCAGCCAGCTCGAACTACCTGATCAACAACGCCCTGACCTTCCGTTTCGCTCGCTTGAAGGGCATCCTGCTGCTGCGCGGACTGTTCAAGTTCCTGCTGGTGGCCTCCCTACCGGTGATGGCCAATGTGGGCCTGGCTTCGGCCTACTACAGCCTGATCGCACCGAATGTCTTCTGGGCCCAGTTGGCCGGGATCATTGTGGTGTTCGTCTGGAACTACGCCGCCAGCAGCCGTTTCGTCTGGAACACCCCCAACTAGTGATGCAGAGGCTCAGAACTTGGCTGGATGCCAATCCCTCCCGGGCGCTCATCACGGCGATCGCTGCCCTGTTGGGCCTCTGTGTTCTGGCTTTCTTTAACCAGTTGGGAAGCCTTGGCCTCTTGGATAAAACCGAGGGGTTGTTCGTTGAGGTGCCCCGCCAGATGGTGCTCAGCGGTGACTGGGTCACCCCCCGCTGGAACGGTGAAACCTTTTTCGATTACCCCGTTTGGGGGTACTGGATGGTGGGCCTCAGCTTCCAGCTGTTCGGTGTCAGTGAATGGGCAGCCCGCTTCCCTGCGGCCCTCGCCGCCAGCGCCGTTGTCTTTGCCGTTTTTGGTCTGCTGCTAGCCCTGGCGCCATCGACGGAGTCCGTCAGTCAACGGCTGGGGCGCGCGACCCTCTGCAGCGGGCTGTTGGCCTTGAGTCCTGGCTGGGTGGGCTGGGGCCGCTCCTCTGTCACCGACATGTTTCTAGCCAGTGGCATCAGCCTGGCCCTGTTGGGCTTTGCCCTGGCCTACTGGCGCAGGGATCAACAGGTCCTCAGGCGCTTGGGCCACGTGGCGTTGGCGCTCTTCTGCGGGATTGCGGTGCTGGCGAAAGGTCCCGTTGGCCTGCTCCTACCCGGCCTGGTGATCATTGGTTTTCTGCTGCTGCGGCGTGATCTCTGGCCGGAGGTTCGTCAGACCCCATGGCTGGCGCTGCTGTCCCTGTTTTTGGGTGTGACCCTGCCTTGGTATGTGGCAGCGACCCAGGCCAACGGGTTCACCTTCCTCGCGCGCTTCATCGGCTTCAGCAACCTGGAGCGCTTCACCTCGGTGATCTACGCCCACCCAGGTCCCCCTTGGTTTTATTTGCCCTGGTTGCTGCTACTGGCACTGCCCTGGTCGCTCTATCTCCCGGCGGCAATCCTCAAGCTGCAGGTCTGGGCTCCCCAGCGCTGGCATCGCAGTGATGCGGGCGAGGCCCTCGCCCAATTCGGCTTGATTTGGCTTGTGGTGGTGGTGGCTTTCTTCTCCGCCGCGGCGACCAAATTGCCCGGCTACATCCTTCCGGCGGTTCCGGGTGCAGTCCTTCTGGTGGGCCTCTTGTTTGCGCCCCTTTCCCCGGGCACGGGCCATCCCCCTTGGCTGGATCGTCTGCAGCGGGGCAGCGGTTGGTTCAATGCCTTTCTCCTTGGGCTGATGGCCTTGGCCGCCGTCCTTGCCCCTCGCTTGATTGAGGTGGATCCGGCCTACCCCGGTTTCGCGGATGCCATCGCCCAGTCCGGCTTGCCCTGGCTGCTGGCACTCCCCTTGGCAGGTGCCTGCGGCGCGTTGATTTGGTTGCTTCGTGCGCGGTATAGCGACGCCCTGCGTTGGCTTTGGCTCCCCAATGCCGCTGGGTTTGCGGCGGTTTTGGCCTTGGTGATTCCAGTCTTGGCGCCCCTGATGGATCGTGAGCGACTGCTGCCGATCCGGGTGTTGGCCCGTCAAGCCGCGGCCTCAGCTGCGCCGGGTGAACCGCTGCTGGTGGCGGGCTACAAGCGCTACAGCGTGGTGTTCTACAGCGGTCGTCCGGTGCTCTTCGTTCACGACGCCCGTTCCGCCATCGATCAGCTGGAGGCCCAGGCTCTACCCGCTGATTCCGTCTTGGTCCTGGGGTCTGATCGGGAACTGCTGGACCTTGGCGTGGGACCTGGTGATGCGGAGCTACTGGGCCGCCTGGATGCCCACCGACTGATCAGACTGGACCGCACCACCCTCGATCAGTTGAGCCAGAGACGGTGATCGCCATGCCTCCTCTTCTGCGTGAGTGGTTGAACGCCCTTGGACGGCGCCGATTGCTGTTGACCCTGGCCATTGCGGTTGTCTTGCTGGTGGTGAGTCCAACCCTCAAGGCCAATGCCCCGGACTCCTTCGATCGCGTCCTGCTCGATGGGCTGCACCAGCGCATCCCCGCCTGGCTTGGACAGCTGCTGCTGGTTGTCTATCAAGCCAGTGGCATTCATGTGACCGCTGTTTTGGTCCTGGCTGTTCTGGGTTTCCTGGCCTTCAAGCGCTTCTGGCCTGATTTGGTCTGCGTCGTGGCCGGAACCGGCGGCATTTTGGTGATCGTTGATCGCTTGCTGAAGCCCTGGTTTGATCGACCCCGCCCCGACGCCAGCCTGCTGGAGCTGAGTGGTCGCAGTTTTCCCAGCGGCCATGCAGCGGGTTCGGTGGTCTTCTATTTCATGAGCTGCACCCTGCTGGCGGCCCACTACCCCAGGCTGCGCCGGCCGTTGTTTGTTCTCTCGAGTCTTTGGGTCGCCTTGGTTTGGCTGAGCACCCTCTATTGCCGCGCCCATTGGCCAACGGACATCCTGGCTGGGGCGGCCGTCGGTTATGTGTGGCTCAGCTTCTGCCTAGCCGGTTTCACCGTCTGGGAACGGCACCACCCCACCTCTTCCTCCATCCATGGCTGACGGGCCCTCGCTGCTGGCATCACTGAAGGGACTGCGCACGGCCCCTGAGCTCTCCTCAGCTGAGCAGGGGCAACTGCTGGAGGAACTGACCCAGGCCATGGCGACCTGCGAGTGGTTCACCGTGGGTGTGATGGCCCCCTCCGCAGCCCTTGCGGTCGCGACCCTGCGGGCGCTTGAGCAGCGCTTCTCCTGGGAGACCCTGGAGCTGGATCCAGCCGGTGAGGAGCTGGCGACGATCGAGGGTCCCGTCTTCCTGAAGGCGAATCAGAACAACGGTCGTTTTTTGGTGCGCCGTGAGAGCGGCCTTGGCGAAGGTCTGTTGATCACTGGACACAACCCCGTGGATCCCAGCACCGAGGACACCTGGGGGCCCCTTCCCCTGGCCCTCTTCGCAAACGACGACTGATCAAGACTTTGCGGCCTTTGGCCGCGATGGGCACACCACTCCCTAGGCTTGGCGGCTGTTTGCTGCCTTGATGCATTCCGATGGCTGGTTCCCAACTGCGCATTGCCTCTCGCCGCAGCCAGCTGGCCATGGTCCAGACCCATTGGGTGCGTGACGAGCTAGCCAAGGCCCATGACGGTCTCGAGATCACCATCGAGGCGATGGCCACCCAGGGCGACAAGATCCTCGATGTGGCCCTGGCCAAGATTGGGGACAAGGGTCTGTTCACCAAGGAGCTCGAGGCTCAGATGCTGGTGGACCGTGCCGACATCGCCGTCCACAGCCTGAAGGACCTGCCCACCAACCTGCCTGAGGGGCTGATGTTGGGCTGCATCACCGAGCGGGAGGATCCCGCCGATGCCTTGGTGGTGCACGAGAAGCACAAGGACAAGACCCTCGCGACCCTTCCTGAAGGGGCCGTGGTGGGCACCAGCTCCCTGCGTCGTCTGGCCCAGCTGCGTCACCACTACCCGCACCTCACCTTTAAGGATGTGCGCGGCAACGTCATCACCCGCCTGGAGAAGCTCGATTCCGGCGAATTCGATTGCCTGATCCTGGCCGCCGCCGGTCTCGGTCGCCTGGGCTTGGGCGATCGCATCCACGAGCTGATCGATCCCTCCATCTCCCTCCATGCCGTGGGTCAAGGGGCCCTGGGGATTGAGTGCCGCGATGGCGACGCCAAGGTGCTGGAGCAGATCAAAGTGCTGGAGCACGTTCCCACCGCCCGTCGCTGCCTGGCTGAGCGCGCCTTCCTGCGCGAACTGGAGGGCGGCTGTCAGGTCCCCATCGGTGTGAACACCCGTTTTGAAGGGGACGAGCTCGTGCTCACCGGCATGGTCGCCAGCCTCGATGGCAAGCGTCTGATCCGCGATCAGGTGCAGGGGGATCAAACCAACCCTGAAGCCCTGGGGATTGACTTGGCCCACAAACTGAAGGCCCAGGGAGCAGGAGAGATCCTGGAGGAGATCTTTGCAACCGTTCGGCCCGAGGCCTGACACCCTTCCGGACGGGGCCCCGCCTGAGCTCGATGAGGCTCGGCCCCTTCCGTTTCAATGGAGCCTGTTGGCCTGGGCAGCCCTCGTTGGCGGTCTGACGGGATTGGCCGTGGTCGGCTTCCACGAGCTGCTCGGCCTGATCAATAACGGTCTGTTTGGCCCGGCCGTGTCCTGGGCCCTGGCCTTGGTGGGACAGACCCAGCCCGAGCCGCCCGTTCTGCCGGTGGATCCCTTGCCGGTCGACAGCGGCACACCGCTGCGGGCCTTGCTTCAGATCGGCCTGGGGGGCGTGGGCTTTTTGCCGGATCCCACGCCGCTTCCTCCCGATCCCACACCAGCGATCACGGGTGCCCTTCCCCTGTGGTTGGCCTCCTGGCCTGTGGTGCTGATGCCCGTGCTCGGGGGATTGGGGGTCGGTCTGCTGCGGCTGTGGTCCAGGGACCTGGGTCCCGGACTGCCAAGCTTGATGGCCATGGCTGACGGCGCGGTTCAGGCCAAGCCCAAGCTGCCCTTTCAGCGTTTGCTGGGCGCTTCGCTGAGCCTGGGCAGCGGCGCGTCCCTTGGACCTGAGGGGCCCAGTGTGGAGAGCGGCGGCAACATTGGCCTGTGGCTTGGGATGCGCGGCGGACTGCCCCCCGAGTCCCAGAAGGCCTTGGTGGCGGCGGGTGTTGCGGCTGGACTGGCGGCCGGTTTTAAGGCCCCGATCGCCGGTGTCTTTTTTGCCTTTGAGGGCAGCTACAGCACCATCCCCGGCCGTCCCAGTATTCGCGCAGTGCTGGTGGCTGCGGTGGCCTCCGCCCTCGTCACGCAGCTCTGTTTGGGCAGTGACCCGATCTTTCGCCTGCCGGCCTACGAGGTGCGCTCGCCCCTGGAATTGCCCCTTTATCTGGGCTTGGGGCTCTTGGCGAGCGGAGTGTCCTTGGCGCTCCTGCGTCTGCTGGCGGCTGGCCGGAGTCCACGGGTCCAGCGCCTGCTGGGACGCCTGCCGTCTTGGTCCCTGCCTGCCCTGGGGGGCTTGGCCATTGGCTTGATGGCCCTGGGCTTTCCCCAGGTGCTTGGGGTGGGCTACGACACGATCGAGGCGCTGCTCGGCAGTGGGGGCGGCATCGCCCTATTCACCCTGGTGGGTCTGCTGCTGGTGAAGCTGCTGGCTACGGCCTTGAGCAGCGCCACAGGTTTTGTGGGTGGTGGTTTTGCTCCGTCGCTGTTTGCCGGCGCGGTCCTGGGCAATGTCTATGGCCAACTGCTGGGGGACAGCGGTTTTGGCCTGCCGGTGGCGGAACCCCCCGCCTACGCCATGGTCGGGATGGCTGCGGTTCTGGCCGGCAGTGCCCGCGCCCCTTTGACCGCCCTCTTGCTGCTGTTTGAGCTCACGCGTGACATCCGCATCGTCCTGCCGCTGATGGCGGCCGCGGGTCTGAGTGCAGCCTTGGTGGAGCGCTGGCAGGGCCTGGCTGACCCCGGTCTGCTGGGGCCTGATCTGATTGAGGACCAGCGCCGTCATGCCTTGGCATCCCTGCCCGTGCTCGATGCCTTTGAGCCCGAGGCACCGCTGGTGCTCAATGCTGCGGAGTCGGCCCAGTCAGCGCTGCAGCAACTGCTCTCGGCCCATGGTCACTGCCTGATGGTCGAGCAGGACAACTGGGTGGTGGGCCTGGTCACCCTGGCTGACCTGCAGCGGGCCCTCACCGGCTTGGGGCCGACTGTCACCTTGGCGGACTGCCGGCGCTCGGAGCTGCTCTGGCTGCCGGCTTCCGCGAACCTCGCCCAGTTGGAAGATCAGTTGCGTCCCAACGGCCTGCGTCAACTGCCGGTCTTTGATCTCGCCCTGCCGGACCTGCCCCATCTCCCCAGCGCCCTCCCTGCCACGGGCCTTCCCGTGAAGGCCCTGCAGGGATTGGCCAGCCGCGACGGCATGGCGCGGGCCGTAGCTCGAGCCCAAACGTCCGCAGACTCCAAGCCATGAAAAAAGCCCCCGGTTGGGGGCTTGGCTGCGATCAGTTGACCAGCTTGGGCGCGATGACTTCCATGTAGCGGGCCTCGCACTCCTTGACGATCTTGACGGCTTCTGCGGAGTCGAAGAAACCATTGACGCGGCAGGTGCCGGGCTTCTTGAGGTCCTTGTAGTGCTCCCAGTAGTACTGGGTTTCCTTCAGCCAGTGCTCACCGAGTTGGGTGTAGCTGGTGATGTGGTCCATGCGCTTGTCATCGGCCAGCACGGCAATGACCTTGTCGTCGACTTCGCCGCCGTCGTCGAATTTCATGATGCCGATGATGCGGGCTTCCACCAGGGAGCCGGGCACCAGGGGCTCGGTCACACCGACGATCTCGATGTCGAGCGGGTCGCCGTCCTCATCCCAGGTGCGGGGGATGGTGCCGTAGGCGAAGGGGTAGGCCAGGGAGGAGTAGCCGACGCGATCGAGCTTGAGGTGACCGGTTTCGGTGATCAGCTCGTACTTGTTGATCGTGTTGCTGTTCAGCTCAACGATGGTGTTCAGCCGCAGTTCCGCTTCATCGGCAAAGGCCGGCAGCACGTGCAGCAGGTTGAGCATCGTGCGGCTTGGGGCGTGGTCGATGTTCGCCATCAGGGCAGCGGGCCTTAAGGATGGGCGGCATCCTACGGAGTTCCCGGAACCGGCCTTTGGCCTAGGCCGCGAGCAGCTCGGAGCTCGGATCTTCCTCATCCGGCTGGGCTTGGCAGGCCTGGATCCAGGACCAGGCTTCTTGCGCTGAGTCGGTGAACCTGACGAGCTCCAGGTGCTCCTCGCGGATCAGCCCGCAGTCAGCCAGGTAATCAAAATCGATCAGCCGTTGCCAAAAATCCTTGCCAAAGAGGATGACGGGCATCTGACCCTTGATCGCGGTCTGGCGGAGTGTCAGGACTTCAAACAGCTCATCAAGGGTGCCGAAGCCGCCGGGGAAGAGGACTGCAGCGGCCGAGCGTTTGACGAAGTGGAACTTGCGTAGGGCGAAGTAATTGAACTGAAAGCAGAGCTCGGGGCTGATGTATGGGTTGGGCTCCGGTTCCCCCGGGAGCTTGATGCTCAGACCGATCGAGCGTCCACCGGCATCGAAGGCACCGCGGTTGGCCGCTTCCATGATTCCGGGGCCGCCACCGGTGACGATCACATGGTTGTGATGACCGGCCTGTTGGTCCGCCGAGACCAGCCGGCTGAACTCACGGGCCGCGTCGTAGTACCGCGAGAACTCCAACTGGGTCTGGCTGCGTCTCAACTGCCGTTGCAGTGGGCCGCTGTTGGGGTTACGGGCGAGTTCGGCTTCTGCGGCGGCCAGTCGCCCCTCGGCAGCGGAGCGCTCAATGATGTTCACCCCACCAAAAATGATGATGGTGGACTCAACGCCCTCGGCTTCAAGGATTTGCTGTGGCTTGGTGATTTCCAGCAACATGCGGACGCCGCGCATCTCCGCGCTGGAGAGCAGTCCCTCATCGGCGTGGGCCAGCTGATAGCTGGAGGACTGCAAAATCCGGCTTAGGTTTTCATTGACCAAGCGCTCGTCTTCACTGCGCCTGGTTGCTTCCGCACCGGCAGAGTTGCTGTCTTGGCTGTTAACGCTCTGCCCATGCTGCTGGGGCGAGAGATCGAAACTGGCCTTGCGGGGGAATTGATTTGCCATCTCTTTCCTTTCGCGCAGACCCATCAGAGCGCAACGGTCAGCGTTTGCACACCTTTGTTCCGTTTCTTCACGCGGCGAGTCGTTCGAGCTTCTGCTGCAGGTAGCGGAGGAAGGGGTGATGGCTCAAGGGGGAGCCTGAAACCTGCTCCACCAGTTCCATGGCGTTGACACTGCGCCCCAGGGGGTACACCCGCTGTTTGAGCCAGAGGCCCAGGGCTGCGTCATCGCCCGCTTCTAGTAGCGATTCGATCGGACCGAGCTGCCCTTCGATCGTCTCGCTGATCTGGGCGCTGATCAGGTGTCCCAGGGCATAGGAGGGGAAGTAGCCAAAGAGTCCTTCACTCCAGTGCACGTCCTGCAGGCAGCCCTCTCGGTCGTTGCTCGGCTCGATGCCGAGGAGCTCCTTCATGGCCCGGTTCCAGGCACTGGGCAACTCCTCAACGGGCATCCCCCCCTCCAGCAGTGCGAGCTCGAGCTCGTAGCGCAGCAGCACGTGCAGGCCGTAGCTGACCTCATCGGCCTCCACCCGGGTCAATCCCGGAGCGATCGGATTGAGATCGCGCCAGAACCCCTGGCTGCTCCCCCAGACGTCCTGGCCAAGGGCCTGGGCGAAACGCGGATGCCAGCGGCAGGCCATGGCCTGGCTGCGGGCCAGTCGGTTTTCGTAGAAGAGGCTCTGGCTTTCGTGAACGGCCATGGAGGTGGCTTCCCCCAGGGGCCAGGGGAACCAGTGATCCCCCGTGCGCGGCAGTCCCTGTTCATAGAGGCTGTGCCCCCATTCATGGGCGGTGGCCAGGAAGGCCGAGAAGGGTTGTCCCTCGACGACGCGGGTGGTGATCCGGAAGTCATCCGGCCCCAGGGTGCTGGAGAACGGGTGGGGTGAGCGGGCCCGGCAGCAGCGCTCAGGGTTGTACCCCCACTCCTGCAGCAGTTGATCGCAGAGGCTCTCCTGGGATTGGTCGCTGAGATCCCAGCGCTCAGTGCTGCCCTTGGGGAGCGCCTGGGCTCGCTCAAGCAGCGGCGGCAGCTCGTTGCGCAGGGGAAGCAGCCAGCGGCTGAGCGCCTCTTTGCTGACGTCCGGTTCAAAGGGTTGGGCCAGGATTTCCCAGGGGCTTCGCTCCTGGCCCGAGGCATCCCGTTCGGCCGGAGCTAGTTGGCGTGCCTGCTCGAGCCGCAGATCAATCAGGGATTGGAGGGCCGGGGCAAAGCGAGCGAAGGCGTTGTCGCGCTTGGCCTCCTGCCAAAGGGCGTAGCCCTGGGCCTGGGCCTGGGCCAGTTGCCCCACCAGGGCAGGATCCAGGCGGGACTGCCGCTCCCATTGCTGGCGCAACAGTTGGAGGTTGCGCTGCTGCTCGTGACTGGCCTGGGCTCCTGCTTCGGCCTCGGCATTGGCCAGCAGATCGGCGTATTCCGTTGAGGTCTGCCGCTCGTGCAGCTGCAGCGCCAGCAGGGCCAGCTGCTCGCCGCGCCAGTGGGCCGATCCCGGCGGCATGGCGGTGTTCTGGTCGAAGTAGAGCGTGCTCTGAATCCCTCCGAGCAGTTGGGTGGTGTGCAGGTGATCGCGAAGCTGTGCGTATGCCTGTCCTGCGCTCAAGGGAATGCCCGGCTCTGGGCGCGACCCTAGGCACTGTCCTCAGCTCCAGTGGAGCTGCATCGCCACGGCCCCTTCAAGGCTCAATTTGACCGGGCAGTTTTCAGCGGCTTTGCGCAGGATCTTGCGGGCCTTTTCATCGAGGTGGGCCGGTAGTTCGATCCAGACCTCGAGCTGGGCGATCTTGCGCGGGGCTTCGCTGGTCATGACCTTCTCCACCCGGGCCGTGCATCCCTTGAGATCCCAGTCGTGGCGTTCGGCGACGATGCCCATGATCGTCAGGATGCAGGTGCTCAGAGCTGTCGCCACCAGGTCGGTTGGTGAGAAGCGCTCGCCCTTGCCTTGGTTGTCGGTTGGGGCATCGGTTTCCAGGGCGGAGCCCGATGGCCCGTGCAGCGAGGCACAACGCAGGTCCCCGCTGTAGCTGCTGTTGATTTGGGTCACGGGGCGGTGAGTGGTTGCCGCCAGGTTGGCAGTTTTGTCTCGCCTCGCTTAGGTGGACCTGTCGATGTGGCTGACGATGGATCCCGGAGCTGGCTCACCGATGCTCGGCTTGGCCAAGGCGATTCAGCTCTCAGTGGCCCCAGTGTTTCTGCTGACGGCCATCGCGGGCCTGTTGAGTGTGATCAGTAACCGCCTGGCCCGTGTGCTGGACCGGGCCCAGCGGTTGCAGAGCATCCGGGACGAAGCCATGGATCTGGCGTTGTTGAAGCGGCGGATGACCCTGCTGACCCGAGCCAGCGAAGCGGTCACCACAACCGGCGTACTGGTGGCAGCCGTGGTGGCGGTCACCTTCATCAGTGCGATCGCCGTGATTGACCTGACGGCGATCGTGGTGCCGCTGTTCGTTGTGGCGATGCTCTCGCTGATGGTGGGGCTATTGACCCTGCTGTTGGATACCCGCGTCTCAGCGCGTCTGATCCGCCGTCGCTTCTAAGCGGCAGTTGCAGAGTTGATCCAGGTTCGGGCGTCCCGTGAGGGCGAGGCGCCAGTGGGCCCAGAGGCCATAGGCCCAGTCCGCCAACGGTCCGACGATGGGCCAGGCCGTCGGGGCGTACAACCAGCCCAGACCGATCAGGCGATAGGCCTCGCGAAAGACTGCGACGTCCCTGAGGACCGTTCCATTCCGTTGGATGGCATGGATGCGCCCCATGGCCTGCCGGTAGCTGATGCCCTGGTGCTGCTCCGGGCTGTAATCGCTGGCGTTGATGTCGACAAAGGCGATCCGCGAGTGCTGATCTCTTTTTCGCAGGAAATTCACCTCCCGCAGACAGAGCGGGCAGCCACCGTCAAAGAGGAGTGTGAGTTCTGTCGTCATCTGCCCAGCCTGAACGATGGCCAGGGGGCGCCGTGGCTGATCGCTTTGACTGGAGCCGGGTTGCGCTGGATCAGTGATGGGCTTGCAGCAGGCGCTCGAGCAATTCGAGTTCAACAGCAGCGGCAAGGGGTTCTTGCGCATCGACCCTGAGCTGAACCGCTGGATTCGCTCCACGGGCCTGCGTCAGGGCGTCCTGCATCTGAGTGCTCTCCACACCAGCTGCAGCCTGACCATTAATGAGAACGCCGATCCCCGAGTTCTCGATGACCTGGCGGCCTGGATGGAGGCCGTGGTTCCTCAGGTCGCCCATGGCGCCTTGGATGGCTCTGATTTCCTGCGCCGTTATCGCCATGACGACGAGGGGCCCGACGACATGCCCGCCCACATCCGCTCGGCGCTGACCAGCCAAACCCTCTCCCTGAGCGTTGTGGATGGGGAGTTGCTGCTTGGCATCTGGCAGGCGGTCTACCTCTGGGAGCACCGTTCGAGGCCCCAGTGCAGGCGGGTCGCGGCCCATCTGGTCGGGGAGTGAGTGATGACGCTTTCTCTCGAGGAACTGACCGCGGCGCTGACGCGCCTGCAACAGCGGGTGGAGGCCTTGGAGGCGGAACTGGCATCCCTGCGTGGCCGGGACCTCTCGCCTTCAACCCAGTTGGCGCGGCGCAATGCCGAGCGACTGGCGGAGGAGGTGCGGCGCCGCAGGGAGACCACACCGGAGCCTGAGGAGGACACGGATATTGATCTGCTGATCGATCGCTTGCACGATCTGGCCCTTGAGAATGGCCCCAGTTCTGGCAGCCGTTGATGGCCTCATCAATCACCGTTGTCCATGGGCCTGAGCCTGCCCAGCTCGAGGCGTTGGGGGTGGAGCAGTGGCCGATCTGGAGCTGCGAGATCAGCTCCTTCCCTTGGACCTACGACGAGCAGGAAACCTGCCTGCTGCTGGAGGGGGATGTCACGGTGACTCCCGAGGGCGGTGAACCGGTGCGCTTTGGTGCCGGTGATCTGGTCACCTTTGCGTCCGGTCTCTCCTGCCACTGGGATGTGCATCAGCCTGTACGCAAGCACTACCGCTTCGGTTGAGCCGCGCCAGGCTGAGGGCTGTTGGATGGGTTGCTGATGGCTGCTGTTCCGCTGACTCCGGCTGAGATCGATCAGCTGCCGCAGCAGTTGCCTGGCTGGAGCCTGGTGGATGGAAAGCTCCACCGAGAGTTGGTTTTTGCCGATTTCAACGAGGCCTTTGGCTTCATGAGCCGGGTGGCCCTGATCGCCGAAGCGATGGGCCATCACCCGGAGTGGCGCAACGTCTGGAACCGGGTTGTCGTCGATCTCACCACCCATGACACCGGTGGGCTCTCCAACCTCGATCGGCAGTTGGCGCAGCGGATCAGCGCGTTGCTTTGACCGTAGATTCACCCCACTGAGGATCGCCTCGCATGTGCGGATTGGCAGGCGAACTCACGCGTGGATCGGCCGAGACCATGCCTCGCGCCCAAGCCGAGCGCATTGCTGAACTCCTGGTCCACCGCGGCCCTGACGACGCCGGGATTTGGCAGAGCCCGACCTGCACCCTGATCCACCGCAGGCTCTCGATTCAGGACCTCTCCCCGGCGGGGCACCAGCCGATGCAGTCCCCCTGCGGGCGCTATCGGCTGGTTTTTAACGGCGAGATCTACAACTACAAAACCCTGCGTGCCCAGCTGGAGGCCGAGGGTGAGACCTTTGTCTCCACGGGCGACACCGAGGTGCTCCTGCGGCTGTTGATCCGTGAGGGGGCCTCAGCCTTGCCTCGCCTGCGCGGCATGTTCGCGTTCTGCCTGTTCGACCAGGAGCGCCAGAGCGCCCTGCTGGGCCGGGATCCCTTTGGGATCAAACCGCTCTATCTCTACCGATCGACAGACCAACGCCTGCTGTTCTCATCGGAGGTGCGGGCGCTGCTGCGCAGCGGATCAATCCCTCGTGAACTCAATGGGGAGGCGCTGCAGCACTACCTGATGTTCGGCTGCGTTCCCCAGCTCGGGACCTTGGTCGAAGGATTAAACGCCCTGCCGCCCGGCCATCTGGCCCGTTGGGCCAACGGCGCGTTGACGATTGAACGCTTTTGGCAACCCCGCTTTGGCGAGGAGAAGGGCGACACCTATGGCGACTTGGTGGAGCGAACACGCAGGGCCGTTAAGGAGAGCGTCGAAGCGCACATGGTCTCGGATGTGCCCGTGGGTCTGTTCCTCTCTGGCGGCCTGGATTCATCGGCGATCCTGGCGGCCTCTGACCAACGGCTGACGACCCTCTCGATCGGTTTTGAAGAGGAGGCTTTCGATGAAAGTGCCCTCGCCGAGCAGGTGGCCCAACGCTTTGGTTCCGACCATCGCCGCCTCTTGTTGCGACGCGACAAGGCCTGGTCCCGTCTGCCGGCGTTCTTTGATGCCCTGGATCAACCCAGCACCGATGGCTTCAACACCTACTGCGTCTCAGCTGAGGCGGCCGATGCCGGATTGAAGGTGGTGATGAGTGGCTTGGGGGGCGATGAACTCTTCGGCGGCTACCCGCTGTTCCAAACCGTTCCGAAGTTGCTGGCGCTGCGTCAACGGCTTGGACCGGCCGCCTGGGCCGCTTCCCAGCTGATTCGGCCCATCAAGCGTGCCAAGCTCCAGCGCTTCTCGGACTACCTGGCCAGTCCGCCCGGTGTGCCCGCGGCCCACCGCTGCATGCGCACGATTTTTTCAGCCCGCGAGGCCTCCCGTTTGATCAAGCTCTGGGATCTCCCCGCTCCATCAACGCCTCCCCTGCATGAGGGGTTGGAGGCGGCAAGTCTCGCCGATCAGATCGCCTGGCTCGAGACGTCGAGCTACATGGGAGCGATGCTGCTGCGCGATAGCGATGCCCTCTCGATGGCGAGTTCACTGGAGCTTCGGGTGCCGCTGGTCGATGTCGCTCTCTTTGAGGCTCTCGCGCCCATCGCCGCCTCAGAGCGCTTGGCCCAGGGGAAGCAACTGCTGCGGGATGCCTTCCCGGAGGTGACGGCGGTTCTGCAGGACGCCCCCAAGCGTGGGTTTGTGATTCCCTTTGACCAGTGGCTCCGCTCGCCATCGGCTAGTAGCGGTCTTCCTCAACTGGATCTGAAGGCGGCATCGCGGCGGGTTGACCTCAGGCCCTGGGCGCGCCAGTGGGGACTGCTGGTTCTGGCCGATTGGTTGGAGCGCAACATGGGGATTGCGCTCCAACCCGGCTAGTTCGAGGGACTAGACCAACAGCGGCAGCTTGCTGGGGTCCACCTGCTGGAAGCGCAACGTCTCGCCTTCCACGTCGACGGCCACGTCGTGACCGGCGCTGAACTGCCCCGCGAGGATCCCCTTGGCAATCGGCGTCTCCAGCTCCTTCTGGATCGCGCGCTTCAGCGGGCGGGCGCCGTAGACGGGGTCATAGCCAACCCCGGCGAGCCAGTCGAGGGCATCGGCATTGACCTGCAGCCCCAGCTTCTTGTCCTCTAGGCGCTTGGCCAGCCGCTGGATCTGCAGCTCCACGATCTGCCGCAGTTCCTCCTGCTTGAGGCTGTGGAAGATGATCGACTCATCGAGTCGGTTGAGGAACTCGGGGCGGAAGTGTCCGCGCAGGGCCTCATTGACTCGTGCTTCCATCTCGCTGTGGCGAGCGGGATCACCGGCGAGATCCAGAATCGACTGGCTGCCGATGTTGCTGGTCAGGATCAGGACGGTATTGGTGAAATCCACCGTGCGCCCCTGGCCATCGGTGACGCGACCGTCATCGAGGATCTGCAGCATCACGTTGAAGACGTCGGGGTGCGCCTTCTCCACCTCGTCAAAGAGGATCACGGCGTAGGGCCGGCGGCGAACGGCCTCAGTGAGTTGTCCTCCTTCCTCGTAGCCGACGTAGCCCGGAGGCGCTCCGATCAGACGGCTGACGGTGTGCTTCTCCATGTACTCGGACATGTCGATGCGCACCATCGCCTCTTCGCTGTCGAACAGCTGGGAGGCCAGGGCCTTGGAGAGCTCGGTCTTGCCCACACCGGTGGGGCCGAGGAAGAGGAAGCTGGCGATCGGGCGGTTGGGATCGCTTAAACCAGCGCGGGAGCGTTGGATGGCGTCAGCCACGGCGGTCACCGCCTGCTCCTGGCCGATCACCCGGGTGTGCAGTTCATCCTCGAGCTGCAGCAACTTCTGCATCTCGCTTTGCACCAGCTTGGCCACAGGAATCCCGGTCCACTTGGCGATCACCTCAGCGATGTCGTCTTCAGTGACCTCCTCACGCAGCAGCGACTTGTCATCGCCCTCGCCCGTGAGTTCCTCTTCTTTGGCGGCCAGCTTTTTGTGCAGACCCGTCAGGGTGCCGTACTCCAGCTCGGCGGCCTTGTTGAGGTCGTAGCTGCGTTTGGCCTGCTCGATCTGCAGCTGCACCTGCTCGATCTCCTCTTTGATTGAGCTGAGCTCATCGATGGAGCCTTTCTCTTTTTGCCACTGGGCATTCAGGGCGCTTTGCTGCTCACTGAGGTCCGCGAGTTCCTTCTCCAGCCGCTCCAGCCGGTCCTTGCTGGCGGCATCGGATTCACGTCCGAGCGAGAGCTTCTCCATCTCCAGCTGCAGGATGCGGCGATCGAGTTCGTCGATCTGCTCCGGCTTGGAGGTGATCTCCATCTTCAGGCGCGCGGCGGATTCATCCACCAGGTCGATGGCCTTATCCGGCAGGAAGCGATCAGCGATGTAACGGCTACTGAGCACTGCTGCGGCCACCAGGGCGTTGTCGGCGATGCGCACGCCGTGGTGCACCTCGTAGCGCTCCTTCAAGCCCCGCAGAATCGAGATGGTGTCTTCAACTGTGGGTTGATCGACAAAGACCTGCTGGAAGCGGCGCTCCAGGGCCGGGTCCTTCTCGATGTGCTGACGATGCTCATCAAGGGTGGTGGCGCCAATGCAGCGCAGCTCACCGCGGGCGAGCATCGGCTTGAGCAGGTTGCTGGCATCCATGGCGCCACCGCTGGCACCGGCGCCGACCACGGTGTGGATTTCGTCGATGAACAGCACGATCTGTCCCTCGGAGGCCGTGACCTCCTTGAGCACAGCCTTGAGCCGCTCTTCGAATTCACCGCGGTACTTGGCCCCGGCGATCAGGGCCCCCATGTCCAGGGCAATGAGCTGACGGTTCTGCAGGGCCTGGGGGACGTCTCCATTGACGATCCGTTGGGCGAGCCCTTCGACGATTGCCGTTTTGCCCACGCCGGGTTCACCGATCAGAACGGGGTTGTTCTTGGTGCGGCGGCTGAGGATCTGAATCGTGCGGCGAATCTCCTCGTCGCGACCGATCACCGGATCGAGTTTTCCATCGCGGGCCGCCTGGGTCAGATCGCGGCCGTATTTCTCCAGGGATTCGTAGGTGCCTTCGGGGTTCTGGTCAGTCACTTTCTGGGATCCGCGAATCGCCTGAACGGCCTCTTTGAGCTGGGCGGCATCGCTGCCGGCTTGCTTGAGCAGTTGTTTGCCGCAGCGATCATCACCCGCCAGGGCGAGTAGTAAATGCTCGATGGCGATGTAGCTATCGCCGTAGGACTCCTTGAGTCCATTGGCTTGATCCAGGACGCTGTTGAGTCCTTTGCCGAGATAGACGTTCTCAGGCGCAGAGCTCAGGGATGGCTGCCCTTCGATGTAGGCCTCGATGGTCTGGCTGAGGGTCCCCACATCCACCCCGGCCTTCTCCAGCAACCGATTGGCTAGACCCTGTTGAGCCAGGAGCGCGGCGAAGAGATGCTCGCTTTCCATCTGCTGCTGCCGGCGCTGCTGCGCGAGCTGCTGCGCTGCAACAACTGAGGCCCAGGCTTTCTCGGTAAACAGTTCGGCGGTGGGATGCATGGCGGTCCTCCCTCAACTGGGTGGTGACCAAACCGTATGGCGATTGTTTGGCTTTGAAGGAGGGGAGAACCGAAGTTGCAGCTTCGGTCCTCCACCCCTCGGGGATGCAGGCCGTCCGCTCCGGACGGTTTTCCGATCAGCGGGGCGAGCCGTTGTAGATGACGTTGCTGACCGTGCGGCCATCGCTTGAGATCTGGATCTCGGTTTCCGTGGTGGCGGGAGTGCCCTGCTGCTGCCAGCCGGGTGCACCGCCGAGGAATTTGAAGCGGAAGCCCTGGCTGTTGTTCTGCGTCAGGCAGCTGCCGCCGCCATCACCGGTGTTGAACATGCAGGCGGCGGGGCGATAGACGCTCAGGCCACCGTTGTTATCCACAGCCCAGTTGCGGGCGGAATTGAGGGCCCGGACGTTGGCGGCGCTCACCTGGGCGAGGGCAGGAAGGCTGCTGAGTACAGCGGTCGTTGCGACCAGCACAGAGGTCTTCACCAGCGACTTGAACATGACCGTTGCTGCGGAATGAGAGGAGTCCTCCTCAGTGTGTCCAGAGTTTTTCTATTGGGCAGCCGGCAGGGTCAAGACACCACTGGTCTGGCTGCAGAGCCTGGTCGGGCAGCCGTCGGCTCCGTAGATCGCATCCGCCGGGGAGAGACAGCCCAGCCGGTTTTTCGCCGCAACGGCGCTCGGTGCGATCCGTAGGGGTTGGAGTGCTGGCAGCTCGGGGTTGACCACCAGTCGGCAGCGCTTGGCCTCAAGGACGCGCAGCGCATTCGGCCCAATCGCCGCCGGTGTTCCCCCTCCTTGAATCAGTTCGAGTGGGGCGAAATCAGTGCTGGACTGGGCTTTGACCGTCGTCCCCAGCAGCGTCAGGCTCAGCAGCAGTAGCGGCCAGGCTCTCTCTCTCGCCATCATGGCTGGGTCCAGTGACTCCAGTCTGGTCAAGACACGCCGAGATGCCCGTCGATTCAGCAGAGCAAGAACCCTCCCGGTCTGAATTGGTGCAGCGGTTAGCCCAGGAGTCCTTCACCTTCGACGGCACAGCCCGCGACCCTGAGCGCAATTGCTGGCTTGTGGTGCATCGCCATCAGCATGGTTGCCTGCCGAGTGAATACGACATCCGCGAGGTGGATGAGGCGCTCTATCTCGAGGTGCTTGAGGCCCGGCGTGCTCTGGCTCAGTCCTGACTCCAGTGGCGCTCGGCGGTTTGTTGTGCACTGCCCGTACCGCCGTCAGCTGCATTTCTGAGCGGTGGAATCGCGGCGAGTTTCGAGCGCTTGAGAAAGTCCACGACCGATTGCTCTTGAGTCGTTCTGCTCCTGTCGTGGCCTGTGCGGTTGCCCATGGCGTTGGCTGTTGCGCATCGTTCACCCTCGCGCGCTCAGCCTTGTACGGCAACGGCTCTCGCCTTTAGCAGGCATAAAAAAACCGCCCCCGAAGGGGCGGTTTGGTCTGTGGGGTCTGAGAGATCAGGCCCAGCCGTTCTGGCTCTGGGACTCGACGTAGGCAGCGACGTCAGCGATGTCACCTTCGCTCAGCTTGCCGCCGAAGGCGGGCATGGCGTTCTTGCCATTGGTGACCTGGTACTGGATGGCCTCTTCGTGACCAGCGCTGTAGTTAGCGAGGTAGGACTCGAGGGCCTCTTTCTTGAGGGTGCGCTCGGCGTTCACCACGTTGCCGCCGCCCATGTGGCAAGCAGCGCAGTTCGCGGAGAAGATTTGAGCGCCGTGGTCGGCATCAGCGGCGAAGCTGGGGGAAGCACCCAGCACCAGCGCCAGGCAAAGGGCAATCAGGGAGAGGAGACGGCGCATCTGAGCTCGTGCAACCTGGCCAAATTAAGAGGCCGAAGTGGCCCTCGTCGCGTTTGCTGCAGAGGTTCGCAACATTTGAAACCTCCTGTTGTGATTAGCCCCGGTGTTTCAGCCCGGCGTCCTCGAAGACCGCCTCGAGCGTGGGCGCATGGCTCACCAAGCCAAAGCGCTCCGGAGGGCTGATCGGGTCGTGGACAAAGTGCCGCTGGCGGATCGAGAAACGATCCCAAGCATTCACTTCGATCCGCAGCAGCTTGATCAGGCCTTCAATCAGCCAACCCTGGAGATCCAGGCCAACTGGTGGGTACCAGGCGCGGCGCCAGCGGCAGAGGCGTCTGACGGTTTCATCCACCGTCACCATCGGCTGTCCCAGCACCAAGCGTCGGACGGCACCCTGGCCGACCTCTGGATTGGGCTGATGGGGATGGGTCGCCAGGTGGACGCAAACCCGGGCGATGTCGGCCGCATGGATGAAGTGGAAGCTGGCCTCGGCCCGCAGCCACTTGGCCAGCCAGAGCCAGCGGGCGCCTTCCTTCAGTCCGGCCGTCAGGTAGCTGGTGGGGAATTTGCCGCCGCCGTCCACCCGTCCGCCAAACACAAGTGTCGGGAACACCGCCACGATGCGCTGGGCCAGGGGATGTTGCTCCAGCTGCTCCAGGCACTGGGCTTTGGTTTGGATGTATTCGGTGCCGTAGGGCATCGCCTCCGGCAGCAGCTTCAGGTCCTTGTTGAGGATGCTCGCGGTGGAGAAATAGACCACCTGCTCCAGCACCTCTGGATTGGTGGCCGCCAGCATCTGCTTCACCGCCACCACGTTCACCTGTTGGGCCCGTTCGGGATCGCCCCAGGCGGTGGCGGTATGGATGATGCGGGTGGCCGAGGCGATCTGGGCGCGGTGGGGTTCCACATCGCGTAGGTCGCCCACCAACAGGGTGATGCGCGGATCGTTGGCCGGGACGGCGGTCAGCTTGCTGGGATCGCGAAGCCAGAGCAACAGCTCGGCGTCGCTCTCGCGGTAGAGCAGATCAGCGATGTGCTGGCCAACGCAGCCGCTGGCCCCAGTAATCAGGATCCGTGCGGGGGCCGAACTCAAACCGCAGCTCCGAGGCGGTCCATCACGGACTTGCCGGCTTCGAAGAAGAACTGACCGTTCTCTTCAGGGGTTCCAGGAAGGATGCCGTGACCCAGGTTCAGGATGTGCTTCCGGCCGCGGGCCTTACGCACGCAATCGTCGATGCGATCGCGGATCGCGTCTTGGCTGCCGAAGAGCAGGCCGGGGTCCACGTTGCCCTGAACGCCGATGTGCTCGGGCATGCGGGCCAGGCCTTCAGCCATATCCACGGTCCAGTCCAGGGAGACGATGTCCACACCGGTCTTGGCCATCCGCTCAATCACGCCAGCGCTGCCGGAGATGTAGAGGATGAAGGGGGTGTCGGGGTGGGTCTGCTTGACCAGGTCCACCACCTTCTTTTGATAGGGCGCGGCGAAGGTGTCGTAGTCAGCTGGGCTCAGCTGACCGGCCCAGGAGTCGAACATCTGCACCACCTGTGCACCGGAATCGATCTGGTAGCGCAGGTAGTTGGCGATCGACTCGGCGAAGTGATCCAGCAACTTGTGCAGGATCTGGGGTTCGCGGAAGGCCATGGCCTTGATCACCGCGTAGTTCTTGCTGCTCTTGCCCTCAACGACGTAGGCCGCCAGGGTCCAGGGGGCACCGACAAAACCGAGGACGGCAGCCTCGTTGCCCACGCTTTGGCGCAGGCGGCCCAGCACCTCACCCACAAAAGGCATGGTCTCAGCCGGGTTCAGGGGAGTCAGGGCCTCCACCTGGGCCATCGAGCGGATGGGGTCCTGGATTTGGGGCCCCTTGCTCTCGATGATGTCGAAGTCAATGCCCATGCCGGGCAGGGGCGTGAGGATGTCGGAGAAGAGGATGACGCCGTCGGGCTTGAAGGCGTTGAACGGCTGCATCGAGATCTCGTAGGAGAGATCCGGGTTCTCCGAGCGCTCGCGGAAGCTGGGGTATTTGTCGCGCAGGTCGCGGTAGATCTTCATGTACCGGCCGGCCTGGCGCATCATCCAGACCGGAGGACGCTCCACCTGCTCACCACGGGCGGCGCGCAGCAGCAGAGGGGCGTTGGAAGACATGAGGACCAGCGAAGGGGCCTTGGAACCTACCCGAGCAGACCCCCGATTGAGGCCTTCCAGGCGCCGGGTTCCGCCGCATCGTCATGAACTTCAGTCTCGCCGGCAGCCTGGCCCTCCTGGCTGCGCTTCTCATCCCGCTTGAAGACCAGCACCGACAGGGGGGGCAGGCAGAGATCGAGGGAGTTCTCGTAGCTGTGAATGCCCCACTCGTCGGTGAACTTGCCGCCGAGGTTGCCCAGGTTGCTGCCGCCATAACGGGCGGCATCAGTGTTCAACACCTCGGTGTAGAAGCCGCTCAGCGGCACGCCCACCCGGTAGTGCGAGTGGCTTTGCGGGGTGAAGTTCGCCACCACGACCAACCATTGGCCGGTCGTGCTCTCCCGGCGCATGAAGCTGATGACTGAATGACGGTTGTCATTGCAGTCGATCCATTGGAAGCCGTACTCCTCAAAGTCATCCCGCCAGAGAGCTGGTTGTGACTTGTAGAAGACGTTCAGGTCATCCACCAAGCACTGCAGGCCTTGATGGGGCTCGTACTGCAGCAGATCCCACTGCAGGTCACCCCAGACATTCCATTCGGCCCGTTGGCCGAATTCCATCCCCATGAAGATGGTCTTCTTGCCGGGATGGGTCCACATGTAGGCCAGCAGTGCCCGGGTGTTGGCGAACTTCTGCCAGTCGTCCCCAGGCATCTTGTGGAGCAGGTTGCTCTTGCCGTGCACCACCTCGTCGTGGCTCAGGGCGAGCATGAAGTTCTCGGTGTAGGCGTACCAGATCGAGAAGGTGACGTTGTTCTGGTGGAACTGGCGGAACCAGGGGTCGAGCTCGAAGTAATCGAGCATGTCGTGCATCCAGCCCATGTTCCATTTGAGGTTGAACCCCAAACCGCCCATGTCCGTGGGCTTGGTCACCATCGGCCAGGTGGTGGATTCCTCGGCAATCGAGAGGGCCCCAGGGAAGTGCTGGAAGAGCACGTGGTTGGCCTGCTGGAGGAACTGAACCGCTTCGGTGTTCTCCCGCCCGCCGTGCTCATTGGCAATCCACTCGCCATCGGGACGCAGGTAATCCCGGTAGAGCATCGAGGCCACCGCATCGACGCGGATGCCATCGATGTGGAACTGCTCAAACCAATAGATCAGGTTGGCAACAAGGAAGTTGCGGACTTCGTTGCGGCTGTAGTTGAAGATCAGCGTTCCCCATTCCTTGTGCTCACCGA
>NZ_JAFMKL010000106.1:0-5510 GCF_017852955.1 Vulcanococcus sp. DEBay_Sum22DG08_74 | reverse complement strand
ATCCAGCAGATCAAAGCGGCAGTCGACGTAGCGGGGGTTGGTCTGCATGCTTCCGCAGGGGTCCTGGCGCTTGGCCGGCCGTGCTGGAGCCGGTGCGCTCACGCTGGGTTGGCTGGGTGTGGTCGGTGCCGTGGTTTCCTCCGTCGTCTCCTCCACGGGAGTCTCCTCCTCGTCCGGCTTGACCAGCTTGAGGTTTTTGGTGAGGGCCTTCAGTGGATTGAACTTGCCCTTGAGCACCGGCTTGGGCGGGAACTGCTCCACCGGCAGCTCCTTGAGGATCGGGGCCATGTATTCCGACCAGGCCACCACAGCGCGGGAACTGGTGCTCTTGGTCTCTTTGTTGTTGTCGTAGCCCAGCCAGAGGCCGGTGACGAGTTGGGGAACGCCGCCGATGAACCAGAGGTCCCGGCCCCCTTCTGAGGTGCCCGTCTTGCCGGCGGCCGGCCGGCCCGGGGGGACCGCGCCATAGCCCGTGCCGCCGCTGACGACCTTCTGCAGCATCCACAGCATCGCGTCGGCGATGTCGCTTGGGACCACTCGCTTTCCGGGATCACCGTTGACGCGTCGGCTCCAGAGCAGTTCACCGCCCGGGCCCAGGATCTCCTCAAAGGGCGTCGGCTTGATGTAGACGCCGCGGTTGAAGATGCCGGCATAGGCGGCCGTCATGTCCAGGATCGTCTGCTCGGTTGCGCCCACCCCCAACGGGTAGAAGCGGCCCAGCTCCTTGGTGATTCCCAGGCTGTTGGCCGTGGCGATCACCTTGTCGAAGCCCACCTGCTTGAGCAGGCTGACCGAGACGGTGTTGAGCGAGTTCTGCAGTGCCACCCAGAGCGGCACGGTCCCGTAGTACTTGTTCTTGAAGTTTTTCGGGCAGTAGCCGCCGTAGCAAACCTGGCGGTCGGTGATCTTGTCCTCAGGCTTCATGCCCTCTTTCAGGGCCGTTAGGTAGACGAAGAGCTTGAACGTCGAGCCGGGGGAGCGCAGTGCTTGGGAGGCCCGGTTGAACTGGCTGGCGTTGAAGTCCTTGCCGCCCACCATCGAGCGAACCAAGCCGGTCCCCGGTTCCATCGAGACAACCGCCCCTTCCATCGCCCCGGGGGCGTGGCGGTTAATCGTGCTTTGGGCCTTCTCCTGCCAGTCGATGTTCAAGCTGGTGCGAATGGTCAGGCCACCCACCTCGAGTTGCTCCTTGGAGAGCACGTTGGGCAGTTCCTGGGCGACCCAGCTGGTGAAGTAGGGGGCGCGGCTGGTGAAGTACTTCGGCTCCGCCGGCTTCAGCAACAGGGGGGAGCTGTTGGCGCTCTCGAGCTGCAGGTCATCGATGAAGCCGGCCTCGCGCATGCGGCGCAGCACGATCGCCCGGCGCTGCAGGGCCAGGTCGGGATTGACCAGCGGTGAATAGATCGAGGGGGCCGGCGGTAGTCCGGCAATCAGGGCCGCCTCAGGCAGGTTCAGCTCGGAGGGCGTTTTGGAGAAGTAGATCCAGGCGGCATCCGAGACCCCGTAGGCCCCGGCGCCCAGATAGACGTAGTTGAGGTACTGCTGAAGGATCTGCTCCTTGCTCAGCTGGCGCTCGAGCTTGCCGGCCAGCAGCGCTTCCTTGAGCTTGCGAATGATCGTGCGGTCTTGGCTGAGGAAGACCGTGCGCGCCAGCTGCTGGGTGATGGTGCTCGCACCCTCTTCGACCGAGCCGCTGGAGATGTTGCGCACCATCGCCCGGCTGATGCCGATTGGATCGATGCCGTCGTGTTGGTAGAAGCGGCGGTCCTCAGCGGCGATGAAGGCCCGCTGCACCAGCAGGGGCATCTGGCCGGTGACGAGCTTCTCGCGGGTCGCCGGACCGAGCTTTTGAATCACCTGGCCATCGCTGGCCAGCAGGGTCAAGGTGCCAGGGCGGTTGTAGCTGCTGACGCCACGCACATTCGGCAGCAGGCTGTCGACGCTGCGGGTGACGACGGCCTGGGTGAGCCCCACCGCCAGGCCGGCACCGGCTCCGACGAGACCGGCTGAGATCAGCTGCCGCCGGCGCCGCTGCTTCACATCACCACCAGGTCGCTGTGGCCGATGGCCAGAGCGGTGACGAGCATGCCGAGCACCAGGAAGGGCTGGGCGCTGGCTTGATACTTCACGTCAAAGGCCACCGGATCGCGCAGCAGCCAGATGTCCTGGAAGGTGATCTGAGGAACGATCAAGAGCACCAGCAGAACAGCAGCGAAATGTTGGCCGATGGCAATCAACACCGCCACCATCGCCAGCTGAAAGACGTCGATCATTCCGGCGCTGATCCAGCTGGCCCTCTCGATGCCAAAGGCCACGGGTAGCGATTGCAGACCAAGGGCTCGATCTCCCTCGACGCTCTTGAAGTCGTTCACCACGGCAATGCCCAAGCCCGCCAGGGAGTAGGCCAGGGTCAAGAACGCCGTGGTCCAGGTCAGGTGACCAAAGAGGGCCTGGCCGGCCCACCAGGGCAGGGCGATATAGCTCGCGCCCAGGGCGTAGTTCCCCAGCCAGCCGTTCTGCTTGAGCTTCAGCGGGGGAGCCGAATAGATGTAACTGACAAACGAGCCCCCCAGAGCCAGGAGGAAGAGCACGGGGGTGTCGTGGTTGGCCCAACGATCGAGGCCGTAGGCCACGCCGAGGCCGGCCAGCAGCAGCACCCAGATCTGCGCCTTGACCTGCCAGAGGGGGATCGCTCCGGAGGGAATCGGCCGGTAGGGCTCGTTGATCGCGTCGATCTCGCGGTCGTAGTAGTCGTTGATGGTCTGGGTGAACCCAGCCAGCAGCGGGCCGCTCATCACCATGCAGGCGATCGAGGCACCGACCTCAGAGATGCTCCAGTGGAAGTTGCCTGAGGCCGCGGCTCCGCAGAGAACCCCCCAGATCAAAGGAATCCAGGTGACCGGCTTCATCAGCTGAAGCCGGATCTTCCAGATGTTGGTGGTGCCGCTGGCACCTTTCATGCCCAGCAGTTGCCGGGCACCGCCACCAGTGGCGGCGGTGGGGTTGGGGGATTCGCTCACGAAAGGGGGCTTCAGGCGGCGGTGATTTCGTCGTCGAAGAACCAGGTGGTGGTGCCGTTGCTCAGCTCAACCACCACGCCGATGCCCTTGCCATCGGTCACCTTGAAGTCCTTGACGGTGCCGGTGGCATCGCTCTGCAGGGCGGAAACCAGGTCGGCGGGGATGCGATCGCGCACCCGGGTGACCCGCACCTTCGAGCCGACGGTGATGGCAGCCTGGGACATGTCCGGCGCGACGAAAAAGTGGCGCCAGGCTAACCCGCTGCAAGCCTTGCCCCCATGGTCGCCAAACGGATCATTCCCTGCCTGGATGTGGCCGACGGTCGGGTGGTGAAGGGGGTGAACTTTGTTGGCCTGCGCGATGCCGGTGATCCCGTCGAGCTGGCCTGCCGCTACAGCGCCTCCGGGGCCGATGAGTTGGTCTTTCTCGACATCGCCGCCAGCCACCAGGGGCGGGCCACCCTGGTGGATCTGGTGCGGCGCACTGCCGAGGCGGTGACGATCCCCTTCACCGTGGGTGGAGGCATCAGCTCTGTGGAGGGCATCACCGAACTGCTGCGGGCCGGGGCCGACAAGGTCAGCCTCAATTCCTCGGCCGTGCGGGACCCCGAGCTGGTGGCCCGTGGGGCTGAACGCTTTGGCTGCCAGTGCATCGTTGTGGCGATCGACGCCCGTCGCCGTGAGGACGGCTGGGACGTCTATGTCAAAGGTGGCCGCGAGAACACGGGGCTCGATGCGGTCGCCTGGGCGCGCCGCGTGGTGGAGCTGGGCGCCGGGGAGATTCTGTTGACCTCGATGGATGGGGATGGCACCCAGGCGGGCTACGAGCTGAACCTCACCCGGGCGGTCTCCGATGCCGTGGATGTGCCGGTGATTGCCAGCGGCGGCGCCGGCTGCATCGACCACATCGCCCAGGCCCTCGATACCTCACCAGCCGGTGGCCATGCCTCAGCCGCCCTGTTGGCGTCTCTGCTGCATGACGGGGTGCTGACGGTGGAGCAGATCAAGACCGACCTGCTCGGCCGGGGCCTGAACATTCGGCCGCTGGAGGCCGGGTCGCGCGCCGCTTAACCCGCCGTTACAATCCACTCAGCTTTCACCCTCGCACCAGTGCTGGCCCTCGATCAGAGCCATTCCCCAGTGCTGGCCGGAGCCATCGTGCTCGTGGTGATCGTGATGGTGGCCTGGGCCCTGCAGCTCATGCAGGCCGCCAGTGATCGCAAGGAATTCTCCTTGATGTTGGCGGGCTGCATGGTCTGTTCAGCTGCCATTGGTCTGGCGACGGTGATGGTCATGACCTTCACCAGTGCTGAGCGTCTGGAGGCCCAGGGCTATCTCTCGGCCCTTGAAACGAATCAGTCCGAGTTGATGGCGGCGGGTGTCAGTCTCGACTCGATCTCGCTGCCTTGGGATGCCGCCGAGCCCTGAGCCCTTCGCTGCCATCCCGCCTGGCAATCCCGAGGCGGTGCGCGAGCTGTTCGACCGGATCGCCCCGGAATACGACCGGCTGAATGACCTGTTGAGCCTGGGGCTCCATCGCCTCTGGAAGCGTCAGGCCGTGGCTTGGCTGCAGCCAGCCCCGGGGCAGCGCTTGCTGGACCTCTGCTGCGGGACGGGGGATCTCGCGCTGCTGCTCGCCGAGAAGGTGCGCCCGGCGGGCTTGGTCCTTGGGTTGGATGCGGCGGCGGCGCCCCTGGAGCAGGCCCGGCGCCGGGCCTCCCGTTGCCCCTGGCTACCCCTGGAGTTTCGCCTGGCCGATGCCCAGGCCACCGAGCTGTCCGACGCCTGGGCTGACGGTGCTGTGATGGCCTACGGCCTGCGCAATCTGGCGGACCCCGCCGCTGGTCTCCAGGAACTGCGGCGCTTGCTCCGTCCCGGTGGTCGCGCTGCGGTGCTGGATTTCAACCGCGCCCTGAATCCCCAGGGACTGACGGCCCAGTTCCAGCGCGTGTATCTGCGCCAGTTGGTGGTTCCCCTGGCGAAACGCGCTGGCCTGGAGGCCCAGTACGCCTACCTGGAGGACAGCCTGGCGCGCTTCCCCACCGGCCCCCAGCAGGAGCGTTTGGCCATCGAGGCGGGCTTCAGCCACGCGCGGCATCAGCTCCTGGCCGGCGGCCAGATGGGGCTGCTGCAACTGATCGCCTAGGGCTCAGAAGCGGAAGGTGGTTTTGATGAGGGCCCCAAGTTGGTTGAAGCTCTCGCCGCCCGGGGTATTGGCCCCCTGCGGCCGGCTCAGGTAGAAGAGCGCCGGCGTCACCGCCAGGTTGTCGCTGACCTGGAAGGCGTACCACCATTCCCAGACGTAGTTGGCGTCGTTGGCGCCCAGGTCCCCATAGAGGCTGGTGGCATAGGTGGCCTGTCCCACCGCCATGCCGGCGCTGTTGCCTTGCACGAAGGCATTGGTCCACTGGAGCCCGACGGTCCAGGAGCGGCTGTCCTTGGCGAGTCCGTCCCGCTCGACATCGGCGACATAGGTCGTGGTGTTGAAGCC
>NZ_JAFMKL010000020.1:0-22895 GCF_017852955.1 Vulcanococcus sp. DEBay_Sum22DG08_74 | reverse complement strand
CTGGATGCCCTGCAGCGCTCATCCGGACTGAAACCCGAACCTGTCGCATAGACGACATTCAAGTCTCAGGGGTCGTAACTTAAGATCCGCTTTCGATTTCACGAAAGCTTTTTCTTGCCCGTCGCACTCCTGGTCCCCGCGCTGCAGTTGCTGAATCCCATGCCAGGGGTTGTGACCCAAGACGCCCACGCCGAGCACCCGGCCCTGGACATCGCCTGTGCGGTCGGAACACCGGTGCGCGCCGCCCACGACGGAGTGGCCAGCGTGATCCGCCGCCACACCCACGGCAACACCGTGGTGCTCGTGGGCAACAACGGTCTAGAGACCAGCTACAGCCATCTGCACAGCGCCCAAGGGCCCGGGACCTACAAGCGGGGCGACCTGATTGGCCATTGCGGCAACAGCGGCGCCTGGACCACCGGGCCCCACCTGCACTTCGAGACCAACCGCCCCGCACTGCTGAGCAACCTGGACACCAGCTTCTACAGCGAGGTCGCGCAAGAGCAAGCCAAGCCGGCGGCCAGCCTCACAGGGACGGGTGGTTCACCGGCCGCCCTGGTGAAGCAAGACTGAAAGCCCCCTGCCCGTTGATCAGCGGCGCAAGAGCGGCAACGGCAGGGTGGCCAGACAGACAACACCGATCACAGGACCGGGCGGCAGGTTGACCGCATCCTGAACCGCCAACAGAAATCCTCCCCCGCAGAGGAGCAGTCCCCACAAGGAGGAGCGCAGCAGGGCCTGCCGCAAACTCCTGGCCTTCGGCAAGGCCAAGAGAGCAGGTGCTGCCATCAGGCTCACCACCAAGACAATGCCCACGGCGCTAATCGCGCTCACCACCGCCAGCGCGGTGACCAGTGTCAACAGCAAGCGCAGGGCCGAGACACGCAGCCCAGCAGCCTGGGCCCCAACGGGATCCACCCCGAGATAGACGTACTGGCGATAGCGGCCGGCGAGCACGCCGACGATCAGGACCAAGGCAATGAGGCTCTGCAAGAGCTCCCTTGGACCAGCCGCCAGAAGATCCCCAAACAAGATCGCCTCGAGATCCACTCGGACCCCGAGCAAGGGAATCAGCAGGACCCCCAGCCCCAGCGATCCCGCCAAGACGGCATTGAGCACGGCCTCCCGATTGCGATCGCCCTGGGGCAGAAGCCCCGTGAGCCGCTCAGCCAGCAGCGCGAACACCACGCCACTGATTAATCCGCCGAGGCTTGGCTCCAGCCCCCAGAACACGGCGAGTACCAGTCCTGGCAGCACCGCATGGGAGATCAAATTGACCTGGAACAACCGGCGCTGCACCAACAGAGCCGTTCCGGCCAGGGGACAGAGCACGCCCACCACCAGGGCGATGCTGAAGGGCAAGAGCCACCAGGCGTCAGCCATAGGATCTGGACCCCATCCAAACTGGACGCGCATGCCCCCCCAGGTTGCCGGCATCACGGAGCGGCAGCAGCTGATCATTCAGCACCTGGAGGACGCCGAGCAAGAACTGTCGGGACAGGAGCTGCATGCCCAGCTGCGGAGCAGCCACAGCCCCATGGGACTGGCGACGGTTTACAGGCACCTGCGCCAACTCCAGCAACGGGGACTGATCCGCTGCCGGCATCTGCCCAGCGGCGAAGCCCTCTTCGCTCCGTTGGGGCGGGACGAGCATCACATCACCTGCGTGGACTGCGGCGCCACCGCGGTCCTCAACCATTGTCCTGTTCATCACGTTGACCTCGAAACCGAGGACAGCAAAGGGTTTTCGTTGATCTTTCACACCCTGGAGTTCTTCGGACTGTGCGAGAGCTGCCAGTCCCGTCAAAGCGACTAACCACAGCATTGATGCCCAACCCTGAGGTCGCCCAAGGAGCGCCGTACCGCCTCGGGCGGACCTTGGGCAAGCAGCGCTCGATCCAGGACCAGCACTTCGTCGTAGGCATCCAGATCAGTTCCCCAGTCATGGCTGCTCACCAGCAGGGTCAATCCCGCATCGCAGAGCTGACGCATGACCCGCAACAAATTGGTGCGCGATGGGGGATCAATCGCAGCGCAGGGCTCATCGAGGAGCAAGAGCTGGGCTGGCTGCAACAACGTGCGGGCGAGCAGCGCCCGCTGCTGCTGACCGCCGGAGAGTTCATCCAACCGTCGTGAACCCAAGCCAGCCAGACCCACCCGCTGTAAAACCGCCTCCACATCGCAGCAGCCCGGTCGACGCCCGAGAAGACGCCCCAGGGCAACCAACTCCTGGACCGTGATTGGGAAACTCCAATCAATGGCTCCGCGTTGCGGCATCAGCGCAATCTCTCGACGGGCCAACGCAGGGGTGAGGGCCAAACCAGCCAACTCCAGGAGGCCGGAGGTGGCTGGAAGTTGCCCCTCTAGGGCATGCAACAACGTGCTCTTGCCTGCTCCATTGGGGCCAACCAAAGCCGTTAACGAGCCGGACTTGATCGTGAAAGAGACGTCATCGAGAACCAGTTGCTGGCCGCGATGAACGCAGAGGTTTTGAACGCGAAGCAAAGCCATCCAGCCTCTAGAGCTCAAGCTAGTCGGATCGCTAGAAAAGCCCCTAGAAGCGGAAAGTCACACCAGTACCGATGTGGTGCTGAAATCCAATTCCCCAGCCTTCACCAGCCTGGGTGCTGTACACGGCCTGCCAGTGGGCAAAGCCAACGACTGTCGTGGTGAAGGGATACTCGAACTCAATCTCTCCACCCCAATCCGTACGCTGCGGAAGGTTGGCGTAGCGGCCGGGTGTGTAGAACCGTGGACCAGCTGAGAGCGTCACATTCAGCAGGTCGTAGTTAAAACCAAACCCACCCCAGGTATCGGTGTAGTTGCCCAAATAGGTTCCATCACTATCCCAGCCCGTGTTGTTGACTGCAGACACAAACAGTCCATCCACAACACTCTCCAGGCCATCACCCAAGGCGAAATTGACGTCGCCATCACCAAAGGCGTAGAGCACACCCGCCTGAACCTCATTCCTCAAACCCAACTGATCCTCTAGACCATCCTGGGTTTCAGTTCGAGTGATGTAGTACGGCTTCCAGGTTGCCTGGAAGGAAAGGTTGCTCGAGGGTTGATAGCGAGCGCTGAGATAGCCCTTAATGTCCGTCCTGCGCCATGGACTAGCAGAGGTAAAGGACTCACCCTCGTGCTCTTCATCAGCATGCCCCCCATGGGCATGAACCTGGCCATAAAAATGCTCAGCCTCACCCCAGACAAAGGCTGGACCAATCGCCGCCTCGATCGCAAAACTGCCCTGGTTCTTGAGCCCCCACTCCAAAACCGTTCCATAAAGACCATCGATGGCGTAGTGCCTGGGCGGCCCCTGCAAATTGTTCTCCAGACCACCGTGTCCCTCGATGGTGATCACAGGGGAGGCCTTGAATTCGCCAGGCTTTAGCTCCTCGCCAGTCGCTCCGCCGTGGGCGAAAGCGGGGGCTGAGAGCAACAGAGCACAGCCCACACCAAAGGGGAGGCACCTCAAGGGCAAGAACAGCGAACGGGGGCCAATCATCTAAGGAGATCAAAGCGAGGATTCGACAGTCAGCGAGACGAGCGAATCGCCTTCCAACGGACGACGAGTGCGTGAGCGGCGGAGCGGTCACAGCGTCCACCCTGGGCATCAACCAAGGTGCAGACATTGGAGACGAACGTGGCGACGTAGGTCTGTCCCTTGGCGACTCCATCAACCACCAAGTGCTGGCGATAAATCGGAATCCCCGAGGTCTTACTGATGCGGCGCAAGGTTTTTGAGTTGGCCTTGGACTCCGAGAACAGATACTTCGTTCCCGATCCCTTCACCGCTTGTGTGATCTCACCCAAACTGCTGGGACGCAGCGGGCCGCCTGAGGCAAAGGAGCGCATCAAGGGCACATAGCGAACCTGGTAGCGCCGGGCCAACGCGGCAATCGCATCGTGCTCCGTCAGCACCACACGATGCCCCTTGGGCACCGTCGCGAATTGCACGGCAGCCCATCGATCCAACTGCTGGAGCACGGAGGCCACTCGAGCCGCGCGTGCCTCAATCGCCGGGCGGGCCGGGGCCGCCACCAAAGTCTTGAGTTCAGAGGAGACCGCCCTCGTCATCGCCACCGCCTGGAGCGGGTTGTGCCAGACATGCGGATCACGCGATGGACTCAAGGGGACCGCCCGTTCGGCCACCTTGACCGTGCGCTTGAGCTTCCCGACACGCTCGAGGGCAGGACTTAACCGATAGCCGTTCAAGAAGACCAGAGAGGCCGACTGAATCGCTGCTCGGTCCCTGGCGTTCAGGCGGTAGTCGTGTGGATCGGCTCCAGCGGGCACCAGGCAGGCGACAGAAGCACTCGATCCCGCCAGCACACCAACGAGGTCGCAAAGAATGCCGTTCGCTGCAACAACCGAGGGGGAGGCCTGTGCAGCACTGGCCTGCGGAGCAACGAGCGTCAATCCACTTGCAACAGCCGCAAGCGCCAAAGAACGCGCCAAACCCACCCCGCAGCTCCGGAAACGATAACGGTTCTCAGTCTCGGGTTAAGGGTTGGCCCGTTGCCGTGTTGGCCATTCCTGATCAGCCTGAAACCAACTCCCCGCCCTCTCGAGAGCCGATGTCCTTCCCACGTCGCTCAGCCGTCCATGCCGCGGCACTCGCCAGCGGCCTACTCGCCCTCGCCGCCTGCCAATCGCCCAGCGCAGACCAGTCCGCAATGAGCGGCCCGCAAAAAGAGGTCTATGCCTACAACGAGGGAGCCATCACAGCCCTGGAAGGCCATCTCCTGGCCGCGATCGAGCTCTCTCCCGATCGCTTTGATCCTGAAGATGACCACGACCATGAGGCCCTGATCAAACAGACCCGGGCGACCGCCACGAGCTACACCGACGCTCTGCAGAGCATTCAGGCCGATCTCAAGGATGGCCCCTGCAAAAGCGCCCAAGCGGCCTACCTCAAGCTCGAGCAACAGGAACTCGGCGTGATTAACGCGATGCTCGATGCCCTCTCCGATGGCGATGGCGCTGGAGCCAAAGCCGCGGCCAAGACCTACAAGGACCTCACCAGCTCAGCCGAAAGCCAAACCATCGACCAGACCTATCTGAAGGCCTGTGGCTTGAGCAGCGTCTAAAGCTGCAGGCCACGTCCCAGACTGAGGGGATCGATCCCAGCCGCAGCAAGCCGCCTTCACCATGAGCAGCAGCCTGATGGAACAGGCCCCCAGCGGGCTTCCCGTGACCATCCTCACGGGCTTCCTTGGCGCAGGAAAAACCACGCTGCTCAACCACATCCTCAGCAACCAGCAGGGCGTCAAAACCGCTGTGCTGGTCAACGAGTTTGGAGAGATCGGCATCGACAACGACCTGATCATCGCCACCGGCGAGGACATGGTCGAACTCAGCAATGGCTGCATCTGCTGCTCCATCAATGGAGAGCTGCTGGACGCCGTCTACCGGATCCTCGATCGCCCAGATCCGGTCGACTATCTGGTGGTGGAGACCACTGGACTGGCTGACCCGCTGCCGGTGGCCATGACCTTCCTCGGCAGCGATCTACGGGATCAGACCCGGCTCGACTCGATCATCACCCTGGTCGATGCTGAGAACTTCAGCGACGAGATCCTCGATGGGGAGGTGGCCCGGGCCCAGGTGGTCTATGGGGACATCCTTCTGCTGAACAAGTGCGACCTCGTGAGCGAGGAGCGCCTCACTGCGGTGGAAGACAAGCTGCGGGAGATCAAAACCGATGCGCGGATCCTGCGCTCGGTCAAAGGGGAGGTCAATCTGCCGCTGCTGCTCAGCGTGGGCCTCTTCGAAAGCGACAAGGTGGCTGCGCAGCAAAACCACGACGACTGCGACCACGACCACGGTCACTGCGTCCATGAGCACGACCACGATCATTCCCACGACCACCAGGACCACAGCAACTGCGATCACGACCACGGGCACTGCGAGCACGACCACGGTCATTCACACGATCACAGTCACGATCACGGGCACTCCCACGACCATTCCCACGCGGATCACCTCGCCATCGAGGGATTCACGTCCCTCTCCTTCAATGCCGAGGGGCCCTTTTCCCTGCGGAAGTTTCAGAACTTCCTCGACAACCAGCTGCCTGCGGGGGTCTTCCGGGCCAAGGGAATCCTCTGGTTCAACGAGAGCAGCAAGCGCCACGTCTTCCACCTGGCCGGCAAGCGTTTCTCCATCGACGACAGCGAGTGGAGCAAGCCCAGCGACCGCAAAAACCAATTGGTCGTGATCGGCAAAAACCTCGACCACGCCAAGATCCGCAAGCAACTTCAGGCCTGCGTCGCCAAAGATGCCGGCAAGGGCTTCTCCTGAAGCGATAATCCGAGCAGCGGTTTCCTGGACCCAGCCCAGGAAGGCAACGAGGAAAGTCCGGTGTGACTCCGGCACTGTCCCGCAGCTGTGATGGGAGCGCCCGCTCCTCAGTCAGAACGCTCGCCGCCCTCACCCCCCCAAAAAAACCTCAGCACCGGCGCGGACCGGATCTGCCATGAACTCGAAACTGACCCGATCGCTGCTCACCAGCACTGCAGCTGGACTGGGACTGAGCCTGCTCTCCATGCTCCCGGCCGGTGCCCATGGCAGCGCCGACCATGGCGTCATGGGTGGCGCCCTGCACCCCCTGCTGGGACTGGATCACCTGCTGATGCTGGTGACCGTCGGTCTCTGTGTTGCCCAGGCCGGGCGCCCGTTGCTGACGACTGCCGTTGCTGGCGCGCTGCTGGGTTCGATCGTGGGCAGCTTTGGCGGGCAACTACCCGGGGCTGAAGTGCTGGCAGCACTGGCAATCTCGGCTGTTGCTGCCGTGCTTGTTCTGGTGCTGCGCGGTCACTGCGGCCGTTCGATCCTGGCCCTCACCGTTGGCGGGGCCGTCGCCCTGCACGCCATGCTCCACGGCCTGGAATCCAGTGGCAGCTCCTTCTGGTGGATTGGCGCCCTGCTGAGCTCCGCTGCGGTGGTGGGCGGCAGCGCCTGGCTGAGCCAGCGGTTTGACCGCAAGCTGGCCAGCCTCGGGGCCGGGCTGCTGGTGCTGGCCGGCGGTCTGCTGGCGATTGCACCCCTCTGAGCTGCAGCATCCGCGACAGCAGAAGCGAAAAACGCCGTTATGGTGTGTCGAACCGCATCCCCCGGATGGCCGAGTTCACTGCACTCACAACGGTTCTGGGGCTCGTCGGTCTGATTTTCTGGCTCGCCACCGACTCGGACGATGACAACGGCGGCGGCGGTTTGATGCAACCGTCGCTCGTGCCGGTCCGGGTCAACCGCCGCTGATCAAACCTCGTCCTCCTGCTGGGAACAAGCGGGACAGAGCGCCCGCACGTTCAAGACGCAATTCAGCAGCTGAAAGCCGTGTAGAGCCGCTGCTTCACCGCCGGCCTGAAGCACCGCTTCGCTTTCAAACTCCTCGGTGTGTCCGCAGCGGGCACAGACCAAGTGGTGGTGGTCCCGGTGGGCCTCATCACTGGCCAGCTCAAAGCGCCGGCCCCCTTCGGGCAGCTCCAATTCGCAGAGCAGCTCCATCGAGCTCAGTAGCCGCAAGGTGCGATACACCGTGGCCAGGGAGACCCGCTCCTCCGCCTTCAGCAGGCGCTGATGCACCTCCTCGGCACTGAGATGACTTCCCTCGCCCAGGCGCTCAAACAGGGCCAAGACCCGTTGCCGCTGGGGCGTCAGACGCTGTCCGCGGTCATGCAGCGAGCTGCGTAAGGCATCGGCCTGCACCGGGGAGACGGGACCAGCGGGCAAGACGCTCTCTCAGGGCACTTCTCAACAATACCCACTGTTGCGAAGCGCCGCCAGGTCCCGGCGGGCAGCGGCGGCCATCAGACAATCCGCCAGGGACACCACGAGCCTGTAGCTCAGGGCCACCGCCAGCAGGGGAGCCTCGGGGACCGACACCGCCAGGCGCAGCACCAACACCGCCTCAAACACCCCCAGCCCCCCAGGGGCAGCAGGCACCACCAGCCCAGCCGTCCAGGCCAGGGCGAACCCGGACAACCAGCCCCACCAGCTCAGTTGAACGCTGAGGTCAAAGGCTTGAACGCAGCAGGCGAAGCCTCCGAAGCGGCAGAGAACAAAGACCAACTCCGCCAGCAGGGGCAGCCAGGGATAGCCCGGCAAGCGCAGGCTCCCTGGAGTCAGGCCGGCGGGATCAACCTCCAGGGCTTGGGCGCGGCGGCGCTCCAGACGCTCCAGCAGAGGGTTTAACCAACGCGGCACCAGGGCCAGCAAAGGCAGCAGGCCCAACAGACCCAGCCCTCCCCCCAGGGCCACCAGGGCCAAGGCCGCCGCCGCCATCAAAAGCGGATCCAGCAGGACGGTCCCCAGGGCCTGCCGACCACTCAGGGGTTGGCGGCAGGGTCCACCAGCGCGCAGGGCCCGAACCCGCGTGACCAGGTGCCACACCCCACCGGGCAGGTACTTGCGCAGATTCGACTCGAGGAAGAGCAGCAGCACAGGCGTCCAGCGCGGTGCCGCACCGAACCAGCGCAGCACCACTCCCCACGCCAAGCCATTGACCACCAGGCTCAAGGCACTCAGCCCGAGGCCCAAGGCGAGCCAGAGCCAGGACTGACGATCCAGGCTGAGCTGCAAGAGCTGGCTGCCGTGGGAGACCACGGCCGTCAGAACAAAAGCAAAGCTCGCCGCACTCACCCAAAGCCGGGCGCCCCCAGGCAGAGAGAGCCCCCTCAGCCGCTGGATCACGGCTGCTCCTCCAGCCAGCGGAGCAGCTCTGCGCGCAGCTGATCCAGGGGCAGCTGCCGCTGCTGCGCCAAGGGAATCAAGTCCTCCAGTTCCGGCTTGCAGAGCACGCTGCCATCGGGCCGGATGGAGCGCTTGAAGCGCACGGGCCCCCAGGGCGTCTGCCGCTGCTCAATCTGCCGAGGCAGGGCCCAGCGCTGCTGCTGCTGCTCACGCACCCCCAGGCTGCTGCCATAGCGCCACCAGATCGCCCGCAGGGCCTCCGCCTGCTCCGGCCAGGCCAATGCTGTGATCAAGCTGCCCGCGCGTCCCTTCTTCATCACGACCGGCTGGGCAAAGACCTCCAACGCCCCGGCCTCCCGCAGGGCCTCCTGGAGGAAGGCCACATCCTCCGGGGTGGCATCGTCGATCTGGGCCTGCTGCTGCACAACGGTCTGCAACTCGGGCGCGCTGCTAGCGGGGACATCCGCCTCAGCCAGGAGCAGGCGCAACTGATTCGGGCGATCCAACTCGCGCGTGCCCAGCCCGATCCCCAGCCGGCTCGGACGCAGGGACGGCGCCGGCGCGAAGCACTCTGCCCAGGCCACCATCAGGGCCAATCCCGTCGGCGTCGTCAATTCCGCTGGAGGAAAGCCCGCACTCGTGGCGAGCGGAACCCCATGGCGCGTGGCCAGCTCCAGCACCGCGGGCACCGGCACCGGCAGCAGGCCGTGGGCACTCTTGACCTGGCCATGGCCAGCGGGTGGAGGACTGCAGATCAGGCGCTCAACCCCGAAGTGCTGCAAGCCAGCGCAGACGCCGACCACATCCACCAGGGCATCCAGGGCCCCCACCTCATGGAAATGCACCTGCTCGGGCGGGTGGCCATGGACCGCTCCTTCCGCCTCCGCCAGCACCCCAAAGACCCTCAACACCGACTCACGGAGTGCCGGCGGCCAATCGGCTGCCTGAATCTGCTCCTTGAGGCCGGCCCAATGGCGGTGAGGGGGCTGCCGCTCCAGCAGCTCCACCTGCAGATGCAAGCCACGCAATCCTGCGCTGCGGCGCTCCTCCAGCTGCAGGCGATAGAGCCCAGCCAAACCCAAGGCCGCCAGGGGTTGGTGGACCACCTCCTCAGGCAGTCCGCAGTCGAACAGGGCCGCCAGGAGCATGTTCCCGGCCAATCCCGTCGGGCAATCCACCACCGCCAGGGATCCCATCAGGCCTCCTGCAGAAGCTGCTCCGCGCTGGCCTGAAGCTGCTCGCGGTGCTGCTCCAGCCACTGCTGCACCTCGCGGCGGGCGCGACGCTGCTCGTTTTGGGCCGTCATCACATCGTGTCCGGAGAGGCCCCAGAGCCGTCCCAGCAGAGCCCGGTCATCGGCACCGCCGCGGGAGCCGCCGTACTCGACCACCTCCGCCACCATCCCGGCCAGAAGCACCCGGCTCCAACGCCGCAGATCCTCCAGCGGCATCTTCACCTGGGCGGGAGGTTCCAATTCGGTGCTGCCGTTCACGCGCAAACCATGGCGCAAACAGGCGCGGCTGCCCACCAGAACCTGCTTCACCGGCAACTGGTTCTCTGCGGCCAGCAGCAGGTGTCCGGCCTCATGCACAGCAATCCGTCTCAGCCGTGAGCGACCCAGACCAAAGGGCAGGGCCTCTGCCAACAGATGGCCCCCCAGGCCACCGAAGCGAGCTGCATCCAGCGTCAGGGCCGTCAGTGCCCCACCGGCCGCTCCGGCAATCAGCCAGGGGGAGAGGCCCAGCACAGGGCCCACAACGGAGACAACACTGATGCCCGCCACAGCAACACCGGCCCGCAACGCCGCCGTTGATCCCTGATCGGAGCTGGCCAGACGCACCTAGCGGCGAGCACCGCGGGGACCGCCGCGACCGCGGCCGGCCCGTTGGGGCACAGGAGCAATGACTTCGTGGTTCTCAACCTGCAGGGTTTGACCCTCGCGGCGCAGATCCAATGAAACGAAGTGGCGCAGATGGGCGGGATCCACCTGGCCCTTCAGCTGGAGTTTGAACGGGGTTGGGCGGCGACCGTCAGGCCTGGGCTGCTGGCGAATCTTGACGACCAGATCACCGTCCTCTGGACGGGTGTAGATCAGCTCGCCGCGCACCGAGAAATAACCATCACCTTCGGGCAGGTCATCCCCCTCATCGGCACTCTCCTCGGGGGAGAGGGTGCTGGGTTCCCAGACCCCCACCAGCTGGAGATGGAGCTGATCAGGATCGCGGAAACGGGGATAGGCCACCCAGAGGTGGGGCTTGCTCAGGTCCAAGTGACGGCGCATCAGCGTCAGCACGCGTCCAAGGACAACGGCATCAATCTCTGAGCCGTCCTCGGTCTGGATCACTCCACGGGTGAGCTGATCTGCATCAGCCGGCACGTAAGTCCCCCGCACCACGCCGATGGCGCGGTACTGCATCGGTTCTGTGACCGGGGAAATGGGGTGTTGACGCATCGTGGCTGAAACCCTCTGGGCGCTCGTGAAATCCATCGCCCGCTGGACAATGTACCGAGCTTGCAAAAAGGGCCCAGACTGAGGCCCACTTGCAGGTTCCTCGATGCCGGCACGCGGCCGCACCAACCAGCGCGATGGCGTGCTCATCGCCCTGGTGGCATCGGGGCTGGTGACGGTGTCACTCACCGGCGGCTGGCTGCTGGGTCAGCACCAAGCCCTCAAAGCCCAGGGCAGCCCCGAGGGCAGCAATGAGCGCCAAATTGCCCTGCTGCAAGCCCGCCTCGGCGACGGATCCGCCAGCAACGCGGATCAGCAGCGGCTCATCGATCTGTTGATTCAGCAAGGTCAATCCCAGGAGGCCAGCCTCGTGCTGGAGCGCCTGGCCGATCAGCAGCCTCAGAACTGGCAGCTGCGTCTGCTGCTGGCGGAGCTCCGCCGCGACAACAACGACCGCCCCGGGGCTGAGCGGGAGTTACGCCAGATCCTCAACCTCAAGCCCGATCGGATTGAAGCGCTGCAACTGCTCACCCTGATCCAACTGGAGCAGGGGCGCGGCGCCGAAGCCGAGGCCCAGCTCAAGACCCTGCTGGAGGCCAGCAGTAAACCCACCCCCCAGCCACAAAAGCTGGGTCTTGGCCTACTGCTGGGTGATCTGCGCCAGCGGCAAGGAAAGAGCGCGGACGCCTTAGCCCTCTATGGACAGCTCGCCAAAGATTTCCCGCGAGACCCCAGACCTCTTCTTGCCATTGCCTTGCTGAAACAAGACCAAGGCGACCTCGCGGGAGCTGGTCAGGCCCTGGCGGACGCCCAGGCCAGGCAACCGGAAAAGAAAGACCCACGCCTGGATCGTGTCGCCGCCAGCTGGGGACTCGACAGCCTCAGGGAGAACAAAAAGAGCGCTAAGGAGCCGTCACCAGCGGAGAAGAAGCCCCAGAGCTAGGGGGAGCCGCCTGGCTGTCGAGCTGACGCAGTGCCGCGTCAATGGCGTCGCCGGGGTCGGTGGCGTCATCCATCGCCGAGCTGCGCCGCAGCTTGTTCATCAGGTCGATCGGATTCGTGCTGTCCAGCAGCGACCCGCCCTTTCGACTGGTGCCACCGGGGCCCTGATCAAAAACGCTCGGCTCGGGAGCAAGGTTCGTGTTGCCGGACTGGGCGCGAGCCGCGAGGGGCAGCACTGCGGCGGCCGCGATCAAGGCCGCGGTGAGTCCCCGGTACATGGCACTTCGATCGAACAGCTTGGCGGGAATGCTAGGAGCAGCCCCAAGCCACCTCCCATCGATGCGCATCGCCAGCTGGAACGTCAATTCCGTGCGGACCCGCCTGGATCAAGTGTTGGCCTGGCTGCAGACCCATGAACCGGATGTGCTCTGCCTGCAGGAGACCAAGGTCAGCGACGACCTGTTCCCGCTGCAGGCCTTTGAGCAGATCGGCTACCACTGCGCCATCAGCGGACAGAAGGCCTACAACGGCGTCGCCCTGATCAGCCGAGAGCCGCTGGAGGACGTCCAGGTGGGCTTCGACGCCCTGCTCCCGGACGCGGGGCCGCTCAGCGAACAAAAACGGGTAATCAGCGGAATGGTCGATGGGGTGAGGATCCTGAACCTCTACGTCCCCAATGGCAGCTCCCTGAAGAGCGAGAAATACCCCTACAAGCTTGAGTGGCTGGCCTGCCTGCAGCGCTACCTGGCGGTGCAGGAGGAGCAAGGGGATCCGCTCTGCATGGTGGGGGACTTCAACATCGGTTTGGAGGACCGGGATCTACCGGACCCGCAACGCCTCAGCGGCACGATCATGGCCAGCGATCCAGAGCGCACAGCCCTGCGCGCCGCCCTCGCCGATCGCCTCACGGATGTCTTTCGTGTCTTTGAACCGGGCAGTGGGCACTGGAGCTGGTGGGACTACCGCAGCGGGGCCTGGGACCGGGACCTGGGCTGGCGCATCGACCACATCTATCTCTCAGAGGAGCTCCTGGGCTGCGCCACCGGCTGCGTCATCGACAAACAGCCCCGCGGCAATGTCCAACCCAGTGACCATGCCCCGGTGGTGGTGAACCTGGCCTGGCCGCCGGAAGAGGACGAAGACGAGGACAGCTGGCCCTAGTAGAGCTCGACCCCCTCGGGTAGGCGCTGGCCCTCCTCCTTCAGCTCCACCCAGCGACGGGCCGATTCTCCGCAGCTCTTCGGGGTGGGGAAGATCTTGCCGGGGTTGGCCAGGCCGTCTGGATCAAAGGCCCGCCGCACTAGTTGCATCGTCTCAAGGTCATCAGGACTGAACATCCAGTCCATGTAGCAGCGCTTGTCGCTGCCCACCCCGTGTTCACCACTGATGCTGCCGCCAGCATCGAGGCAGAGCTTCAAGATGGCTGCCCCCAAGGCCGTGACCCGCTCGTTCACGCCGGGCTCATCGGCGCGATACAGGATCAAGGGGTGGAGGTTGCCATCACCGGCATGGAAGACGTTGGCCACCGCCAGACCGTGCTCCTCACTCAGTCGTTCAATCGCCGCCAAAACCCGCGGCAGGGCCGTCCGCGGCACCACCCCGTCCTGCAGGTAGTAATTGGGGAATTGGCGGCCCAGGGCTGAAATCGCACTCTTGCGGCCCTTCCAAAGGCGATCGCGCTCTTCCTGACTCCAGGCCTCACGGACCCCACCGGCTCCGGCCTCCCGGCAGAGCTCCGCGGCCATCTGCACCGACTCCTGCACCTCCAGGGGGTGCCCGTCGAGTTCCACCAACAGAACAGCTGCGGCCTCGCGGGGGTACTCATCCACGCCGAAGAAGTCATTGACCGCATGGATGCAGCGGCGATCCATGATTTCCATGCCCGCCGGCAGGACCCCAGCGGCGGTCACCAGACGCACGGCCTCGCCCGCCGCCTCCATCGAGGCGAAGTCCGCCAAGAGCACCGCCACGCAGGCCGGTTGCCGCAACAGGCGCAGGGTGATGGCCGTCGCAATCCCCAGGGTTCCCTCACTACCGATGAACACCCCACGCAGGTCCAGCTCGGGGGTCTCCGCCATGCCCGAACCCAGGGTCGTCACGCTGCCATCGGGCAGGACCACCTCCATCGAAAGGACGTGGTTGCTCGTCACGCCGTACTTCAGGCAGTGCACCCCGCCGGAGTTCTCCGCCACGTTCCCGCCGATGCTGCAGGCCACCTGGCTGGAGGGGTCGGGGGCGTAATAGAAGCCATCACCGGCGACCGCCCGCGTCACCCAGCTGTTGATCACCCCGGGCTCCACGGTGATGCGCTCATTGGGGAGATCAATGGCGATCACCCGGCGCATGCGGCTGGTGGCGATGACCAGCGCGGGCTGCTCCGCCAAGGCTCCGCCCGAGAGGCCCGTGCCGCTGCCTCGGGCGATGAATGGAACCTGAAGCTCGTTGCAAAGGCGCACCACCGCCGCCACCTCAGCGGTGGTCTCCGGCAAAACCACCAAGGGCGGTTGATGGCGATGCAGCGTCAAACCATCGCAGTCGTAGGCCAGCAACTCCTGACGCTTGGCCACCACCGAGCGCGCCGGCAGCAGGGCCTTCAATCGGCGCTCAACCAAGCCCCAGTCTGGATTCACAGCGATTGTGGGGACGCCCAACGACCTTAACGAGCTGGCACGGTCTCGACCGCTTGGGCGGTGATTGCGTAAGGATGGGCGACGCTTAAGGCCCATTTGGGGTCTCGAGCCCCAATCCAGTCTGCGGATTCCGTTTTGACCTCGGCTCCTGTCTCGGCACCTGTGCACAACACCACCCGTTCCCAGGAACTCTTCAGTGCCGCCCAGAAGCTGATGCCCGGCGGCGTCAGTTCACCCGTGCGCGCCTTCCGTTCGGTAGGCGGCCAGCCGATCGTCTTTGACCGCGTCAAAGGGGCCTATGCCTGGGACGTCGATGGCAACCGCTACATCGACTACATCGGCAGCTGGGGCCCTGCCATCTGCGGCCATGCCCACCCTGAGGTGATCAGCGCGCTGCACGACGCCCTGGAGAAAGGCACGAGCTTCGGCGCCCCCTGCGCCCTCGAGAACCAGCTGGCCGAGATGGTGATCGATGCCGTCCCCTCCGTGGAGATGGTGCGCTTCGTCAACAGCGGCACCGAGGCCTGCATGTCGGTGCTGCGCCTGATGCGCGCCTTCACCGGCCGCGAAAAGATCATCAAGTTCGAAGGCTGCTACCACGGCCACGCGGACATGTTCCTGGTGAAGGCCGGCTCCGGTGTGGCCACCCTGGGCCTGCCCGATTCCCCTGGCGTGCCGCGCACCACCGCCGCCAGCACCCTCACCGCTCCCTACAACGACCTGGAAGCGGTCAAGCAACTCTTTGCTGAGAACCCCGGTGAGATCGCCGGTGTGATCCTCGAGCCGATCGTCGGCAACGCGGGCTTCATCACCCCCGAACCCGGCTTCCTCGAGGGCATTCGTGAGCTGACCAAGGAGAACGGCGCCCTGCTGGTCTTCGATGAAGTGATGACCGGCTTCCGCATCAGCTACGGCGGTGCCCAGGCCAAGTTCGGCGTCACCCCTGACCTGACCACCATGGGCAAGGTCATTGGCGGCGGACTGCCCGTGGGTGCCTACGGCGGCCGCGCCGACATCATGAGCATGGTGGCCCCCGCCGGCCCGATGTATCAGGCCGGCACCCTCAGCGGAAACCCCCTGGCCATGACCGCTGGCATCAAGACCCTGGAGTTGCTGAAGCAACCCGGCAGCTACGAGCGCCTTGAAGCGATGACCAGCCGCCTGATCGCCGGAATCATGGATGGCGCCCGCAGCGCGGGTCTGCCCATCACCGGTGGTTCGGTGAGCGCCATGTTCGGCTTCTTCCTCTGCGAGGGTCCGGTGCGCAACTTCGAAGAGGCCAAAGCCGCCGATGCGGAGCGCTTCGGCAAGGTGCACCGCGCCATGCTCGAGCGCGGCATCTACCTGGCCCCCAGCGCCTTTGAGGCGGGCTTCACCTCCTTGGCCCACTCCGACGAAGACATCGACACCACCATCGCGGCCTTCCGCGAGTGCTTCGCCGCGGTGGCCTGACGATGCAGCGGCGGGGCCTGCTGCGGGCTGCGGCCACAGCGGCGGGCTCCGCGGGAGCAGCCTCCTTACTGGGTGCCTGCCGCATCCGCAAAGTCGGTGAAGCTTCCGGGGTCGCGCGGCCCCAGGTGCGCTGGCGCATGGCCACCAGCTGGCCCCACTCCCTGGACACGATTTTTGGCGGCGCCCAGACCATCAGCCGCCGGGTCGCGGAACTGAGCGAGGGCAGCTTCCAGATCGAGCCCTATGCCGCCGGGGAACTGGTGCCGGGCCTGGAAGTGCTCGACGCCGTGCAAAACGGCTCCGTCGAATGCGGCCACACCTCCAGCTACTACTACGTCGGCAAGAACCCCGCGCTGGCCTTCGGCACCTCCGTGCCCTTTGGCCTGACGGCCCAGCAGCAGAACGCCTGGCTCTATGAGGGTGGCGGCAATGAGGCCATCAATCGCCTCTACGCCGATTTCGGTGTGATCAGCTTCCCGGCGGGGAACACCGGAGCCCAAATGGGCGGCTGGTTCAAACGGGAACTGGAGGGACTGCAGTCCCTGCGGGGCCTGAAGATGCGCATCCCCGGCCTGGGGGGCAAGGTCATGGCCTCCCTCGGGGTGAACGTTCAGGTCCTACCCGGCGGCGAGATCTATCTGGCCCTCGATCGGGGTGCCATCGATGCGGCGGAGTGGACCGGCCCCTACGACGACGAGAAGCTCGGCCTCCCCCGGGCGGCCCGCTTCTACTACTACCCAGGCTGGTGGGAACCGGGTCCGACCCTCGCGGCCCTGGTGAACCAGGGCGCCTGGCGCGCCCTTCCGGCGGACTATCAGGCGATGTTCAGCACGGCCTGCTACGAAGCGAACCTCTCGATGCTGAGCCGCTACGACAGCCTCAACGGTCAGGCCCTGCAGCGCCTGATCACAGGCGGAACCCAATTGCGTGCCTACGACGAAGCGATCCTGACGGCCGCCCGCGAAGCCAGCGACCAGCTCTACGCCGACACGGCACGGACGAACCAGGATTTCAAAACCCTCTACGCCGGCTGGCAGACCTTCCGTGAGCAGATCTGGGCCTGGAACCGGGTGAATCAGCTCTCCTACGCCAGCTTCAGCTACGGCCAACCCCGCTGATGGCGCGCTTGGACTGGCCTGATCAGATCGATCGACTGAACCAGGGTGCCGCCTGGATTGGTCGCTGGTCCATCCTGCTGATGTTGGTGGTCGGGGCCTGGAATGTGGTCGGGCGCTACCTCGGCCTGGCCCTGGGACTGAGCCTGAGCTCCAACGCCCTGATCGAGGCCCAGTGGGCCCTGTTTTCCATCGCCTTTCTGCTGGGGCTGGGCTACACGCTCCAGCGCAATGGCCATGTCCGCGTGGATGTGCTCCACAGCCGCTGGTCTGCCCGCAAACAACGGCGGATTGAACTCGGCGGGACGTTGCTGCTGCTGCTGCCCTTCGCGGTCATGGTGCTGCTGGTCTCGCTACTGCCCGCCCTGCAGTCCTGGCAGATCTGGGAGCAGTCGCCGGATCCCAACGGCCTGCCGCGCTACTGGATCAAAAGCTTGATCCCCCTGGGCTTTGGCTTGTTGGCGCTGCAGGGGCTGGCCCAGGCGCTGCGCCTGAGGCGTGAGCGCTGATGGAACTGGAGGCCTTCGGCTACGTCATCACCTTTTTCCCCGGCGAGGTGCTGGGGCCAGCGATGTTCATCGCCCTGGTGCTGGCGCTACTGAGCGGCTACCCGGTGGCCTTCGGCCTGGGCGGCATCTCGGTGCTCTTCGCCCTGTTGGGGATGGCCGTTGGGGTGATTGAACCCCAGTTCTTGACGGCGCTGCCCCAGCGGATCTTCGGGATCATGAGCAACTTCACGTTGCTGGCGATTCCGGCCTTCGTGTTCATGGGGGCCATGCTCGAGCGCTCGGGCATCGCCGAACGATTGCTTGTGGCCATGGGCCAACTGCTGCGGGGAGTCCGCGGCGGCCTGGCCCTGGCGGTTGTGCTGGTGGGGGCACTCCTCGCCGCAACCACCGGTGTCGTCGCCGCCACGGTCACCACCATGGGACTGATCTCCCTGCCGGTGATGCTGCGGGCGGGCTACGACCGTTCCCTGGCCACGGGAGTCATTGCCGCCTCCGGCACCCTGGGCCAGATCATTCCGCCAAGCATCGTGCTGGTGGTCCTCGCAGACCAGTTAGGCGTCTCCGTTGGTGACCTGTTTCTGGGATCGCTGATCCCCGGGGTACTGATGACCGCGGGCTTCGCGCTCTACGTCCTGGTCATCAGCAGCCTGAAGCCGGAACTGACACCAGCCCTCACCGCCGAGGCCGGCTCCAGCCAGCCGAGCGGCGGGGCACTGTTGAAGGTGCTGCTGCCGCCCCTGGGCTTGATCCTGCTGGTGCTGGGCAGCATCTTTTTTGGCCTGGCCACCCCCACCGAAGCTGGAGCAATTGGGGCGATCGGAGCCATGGCCCTGGCGGCCCTGGAGGGGGGACTGAATCGCCGCGGCCTCAATCAGGTCTGCGACGACACCCTGCGCACCACCGCGATGGTGATGGCGATTCTGCTGGGATCCACCGCCTTCAGCCTGGTCTTCCGCGGCGTGGGCGGCGATCAGCTGATCAGCGATCTGCTGCTCAACCTGCCGGGGGGCAAGGCGGGCTTTTTGCTGGTGAGCATGGCCGTGATCTTTGCCCTGGGCTTCTTCATCGACTTCTTTGAGATCGCGTTCATCGTCTTGCCCTTGCTGCTGCCCAGCGCGCGGCAGTTGCTGGGACCGGAGGCCCTGCTCTGGTTTGGGGTGCTGATCGGCGCGAACCTGCAGACCTCGTTCCTCTCGCCCCCCTTCGGCTTTGCCCTGTTCTTCCTCCGCGGGGTGGCTCCAGACGAGGTCAGCACCCAGTCGATCTACCGCGGTGCCTGGCCCTTCATCGGCGTTCAACTCGCGGTCTTGCTGCTGATCGTCTGCTTCCCGCCCCTGGTGAACTGGCTGCCGTCGATGCTGCGCGTCTAGGGGCGCTCAGCCGCCGCCGCCGCATCCGGTCGACGGGGGTCAGCCACACCCCAACTGCCAAGAAGTCTCTCGGCGTCGTAGCGGACTTCTGCAGAGTTCGCTGACCCCATCGCTGGACGCAGCTGGAGTTGATGGCCCCGCTGCTCCAGCAGCCGCCAGGTGTCGGGACTCAACCCCTGCTCAGTGCTGATTTGATCAGGCCAGAGTTGGCTGTGGATCCGGGTCTCTGCCACCGCTGAGGCCAGGTTGAGGCCATGCACCAACCGGTTCAGCAGCACCTGCAGAACCGTGGTGATGATCCGGCTTCCGCCTGGGCTGCCCGTGGCCAGCAGGGGCCTGCCATCGGCGTGGAACACCAGGGTCGGGGTCATTGAGCTGAGGGGACGGCGTTCTGGGGCGATGGCGTTCTGGCTGCCCTGGCGCAGGCCGTAGGCATTGGGCGCTCCGGGCTTGGCCGTGAAGTCGTCCATCTCGTTGTTGAGCAGGAACCCGGCGCCAGGAACGCTGATGCCATTGCCGTAGGCCGTGTTCAAGGTGGTGGTGGTGCTCACCAACCCGCCATCGCGGTCCACCACAGAGAGGTGGGTCGTATTGGTGCCGCCCTGGGCCGGCAGTACCTCGGCTTCCAGCTCAGCGGCAGGGCGGTGACGATCGAGCCGAATCTGTCGCCGTTGGGCATCGGCATAGCGATCACTGAGGAGACGATCCAGCGGCATCGCCACCTGGTCCGGATCGCCCAGGAGTCGGTTGCGGTCCCGGTAGGCCAGGTTCATGGCCTCCACCATCCGATGAATCGTCGCGGCGCTGTTCAGACCGCTGCGCTGAAGCTGCAGCGGCTCCAGGACCTTGAGCAGTTGCAGCAGGGTGGCCCCGCCCCCGCTGGGAGGGGGCATCGTCAGCACGGGATAGCCCCGGAGTTCCCCCTGCAGCGGACGCATCCAGGGGGCTTGATAGCGCTTGAGATCCTCCAGGCTGATCAGACCGCCCTGGGCCTGCATCAAAGCGACCAGGTTCTCGGCCAAGGGACCGCTGTAGAAGCAACGGGCGCCCTGCTCAGCAATGCAGCGCAGACTGCGCGCCAGCAGCGGTTGCTTCAGGCGCTCGCCGCTCAGGTAGGGGGCCCCATCGGGCTTGAAGAACTGGGAACGGCTCGTGGGATCAGCCTTCAGCAACGGCGCCGCCGCCTGGAGGGAGTCACTCAACTCCGGCCCCACCAGAACACCCTGTTCAGCCAGGTCAATCGCCGGCTGCATCACCTGGGCGAGGGAGAGGCAGCCATAGCGGCGTTGCACCTGGGTCAAGCCAGCCACCGTGCCGGGGACCCCCGTGCTCAGGAGGCTGCGCAGGGCCCGCTGGCGATTCACCGTGCCGTCGGGGTTCAAGAACAGATCCGCCCGGGCCGCCAGCGGAGCCTTCTCGCGGAAGTTCAGGGCCACGGCCTCGCCTCGGCCCAGGCTGATGGCCTGGGGAAGCTCCGGTCCCCGGGCTACCGCCGCACAGGTGCGAATCGGCCCCCGCTTGGGCAGCCAAAGCAACAGGAAGCCGCCACCGCCCAAATTGCCCGCCTGGGGCAGGGTCACCGCTAGGGCAAAGGACGTCGCGACGGCCGCATCGACGGCATTACCGCCCCGGCGCAGGATCTCAGCACCCACCGCCGCGGCCTGGGCCTCCTGGGCTGCCACGACTCCGGCGGAGGACTCAACGGGATGGAAGCGTTGACTGCGCTCCTGCAAGAGGTTCGCCCCGGCCGCGTTGGGGAAGGCCAGGGCGAGGCAGGCCACAGCCATGGCGAAGGGGGAGTGTCGTCTCATGGCTCCATTGCTCCATAGCCGCCGCCACCGGGGGTCGCCATCTGGAGTTGATCACCGGGCTGCAGCTCCACCAGCGCAGAACCCGGCAAGGGCTCCAGCTGCGCAGAGCCTGCCCGCCGCAGGCTGTTTTGACCGCAGGCCCCAGCGCCGCCACCGGCCAGACCGAAGGGGGGCACCAGGCGACTGCCGCTGAGCAGGGAGGCCGTCAAGGGCTCCAGGGCCGTCAGGGTCCGCACCACGCCATGACCACCGGGCCAGCGGCCGATGCCCCCGCTGCCGGCGCGAATCGCAAACTGCTCAAGCCGCACCGGTAAGCGCTGCTCCAGGATTTCTGGATCCGTCAGGCGGGAGTTGGTCATGTGGCTCTGCACCGCATCGGCACCCGCAAACCCCTCGCCAGCTCCGGTTCCGCCGCACACCGTCTCGTAGTACTGGCAATTGGCATTGCCAAAGCTCAAGTTATTCATCGTGCCCTGGGAGGCAGCCAGCGCCCCCACCGCTGCAAACAGGGCATTGGCCACCGCTTGGGAGGTCTCAACATTCCCCGCCACCACAGCGGCTGGGGGCCGGGGGTTCAATAGACAGCCTTCCGGCACCACCAGTTCCAAGGGATCAAAACAGCCGGCATTCAGGGGAATCGGCTCGCGCACCAGGCAGCGGAAGACATAGAGCACCACAGCCTTGGTGATCGCCAAGGGGGCGTTGAGATTGCCCTCGATCTGAGCAGAGGTCCCGCTGAAATCAATCCGAGCGCGGCGCTGCTGGCGATCCACCGACAGGCGAACGACGATCTCCGGGCCGGCATCCAGCGGAACCCGCGCCTCGCCATCGGACAGTCGACTGAGGACCTGACGCACCGCTGCGGCCGCCTGATCCTGGACGTGCCCCATGTAGGACAGCACCCGCGCTTCACCCACCGCCTCCATCAAGGCCAGCAGGCGCTGAACCCCGAGGTCATTGGCCGCCAGTTGCGCCTGCAAATCCGCCAGCAGCTGATCGGGGTTGCGGGCCGGCCAGGGCCCCTGGGCCAGCCGCTCCCGCCAGGCCTGCTCCAGCAGCCGGCCGCCCCGCACCAGCGGGACGTTGTCGAACAGCAGTCCCTCCTCCGCAATCGAACGACTACTGGATGGCATGGATCCAGGCGTGATCCCTCCCACATCGGCGTGGTGGCCGCGGGAGGCGACGAAGGCCACGGGCTGGTCACCGCCTGAGGGGGAAAACAGCGGCGTGATCAGCGTGAGGTCCGGCAGATGGGTGCCGCCATTGAACGGGTTGTTGGAGACGACCGCATCCCCGGGCTGCAGGGGCTCGAGCTCCCCCTGCTCAACGGCCCGCATCAGGGACAACACGCTCTCCCCCATGGAGCCCAGGTGAACGGGGATGTGCGGCGCATTGGCCACCAGACGTCCCCGCCCGTCAAAGAGGGCACAGGAGAAATCCAGACGCTCTTTGATGTTCACCGAGACGCTGGTCTGCTGCAGACGGGTGCCCATCTGCTCAGCAATCGCCATGAAGCGATGGCCGAACAACTCCAAATTGACCGGGTCAGGATCAGTGGTCTGGGCCTTGCTGGACTGAAGACCAGCCGCTGCACCGCGGCTCAAGAGCAATTCGCCCCCAGGCAGGCAGCGCGCACGCCAGGACGCGGGCAGCAGGTTGGTGCCTGTGGCCTCACAGATCAAGGCCGGACCCTCAATGCACTGACCCGGGGCGATCTGGGCGCGCTGCCAGAGGGCGGCGGACCTCCAGGCCCCATCCAGGAAGACCGAGACGCTCCCGGGCCCTTGGGGTTCGGCGGCGACGGCATAGCTGGAGCGGGGACGAGCCATGGCACCGGGCCAGCTGAACTCCAGGCTGAGGCGATCGACGACGATCTCGGGCCGATCGCCGCTGGGGAGGTAGCCGTAGCGCTGCTGGAAC
>NZ_JAFMKL010000019.1:0-22966 GCF_017852955.1 Vulcanococcus sp. DEBay_Sum22DG08_74 | reverse complement strand
CCTTGCGGGTCCCGCAGATGGGGCAGCTCCAGTCCTCGGGAATCGACTCAAAGGGCGTGCCGGCCGCGATGCCTGAATCGGGGTCCCCTTGGGCGGGGTCGTAGATCACACCGCAGACCTTGCAGATCCAGCGCCCTGCGGTGGGCGTTGCCCTGTTGTCTCCATTGCCGGCGCCGGTGAGGGACTGCAGAGCCTGGCTGTAGCGGCCGGCGTGGTGCTGCTCAACGGGGGCCAGCAGTCCGAAGTTGCGAGCGGCGGTTCTGAAGACGCCGGTGTGCTCTTTGGATTCATCGATCTGTTCGTTGAATTCCGCCACGGCTCCCTGGTCGCGGTCCCGCTGCGCCTGGGCGGCGAACTCGGGGTACATCACCTCGAACTCGTAGGTCTCCCCTTCAATGGCCAGCTCGAGGCAGCGCGCCAGTAGTGCGTCCTTGGCGTCCTGGCTCAGGGCCTCAGGGTTCTCCACCACCAATTCGGGGTGCAGCAGGCGGAAGTGGGCAAAGGCGTGCTCGGTTTCCTGCTGGGCGGTCTCCCGGAACAGCCGCGCCAGTTCGCCATGGCCGAGTTGCTTGGCCAGATCGGCGAAAAACAAGTACTTGCGGTTGGCCATGCTCTCGCCGCCAAAAGCCGCCTCGAGGTTCTGCAGGGTGCCGGGATTGCTGGTGTTCATCGACTCGCATCAACTGCGGACAGCATAAGCGCTAAGTCGTAGTCGTTATGAGTACGGGATAGGTTTTGAGTATTTCTGCTTAGGTCTCATTGCGGCCGAGTCCTTCTTTATTTGTCCATTGCCGTCTGGAATCCTGCGGCGGGGCTGCCGGGTTGGTCCCCTTCTGGTTAGATCTGGGGTAAGCGCGTCTTGATTCAGCGGCCATGGGCCATCACCAGGTATTGATCGTGGGCGGCGGCGCCGCTGGAATCACGGTGGCGGCTCGCCTGAAGAAGGCCCGTCCGGCCTTGGACATCGCGATCCTTGAGCCCTCGAGCGATCACTACTACCAACCGGGTTGGACGCTGGTCGGTGGCGGGGTCTTCAGCCTGGAGCAGACCCGCCGCAACGAGGCCAGCCTGATTCCCGCGGGTGTCACCTGGATCCGTGAGTCCGCTTCGGGCTTCACCCCCGAGAGCAACAGCGTCAGCACCAGCGCTGGTCAAACCCTGACCTACGACGCCCTGGTGGTGGCCACCGGGATGAAGCTCAACTGGGAGGCCATCAAGGGCTTGCCTGAGGCCCTGGGCAAAGGCGGGGTCTGTAGCAACTACTCCAAGGATTTCGCTGCTTACACCTGGGAGTGCATCCAGAACTTCAAGGGCGGCAACGCGGTCTTCACCTGCGCGCCCATGCCGATCAAGTGCCCCGGTGCGCCGCAAAAGATCGCCTACCTGGCCGATGACGCGATCAAGCGCGATCCCGCGATAGCGGCCAAGAGCAAGGTCATCTACGCCACGGCCACCCCTGGAATCTTTGGCGTCCCCACCTATGCCGCGCCCCTGCGGGAGGTGGTGGCCCGCAAGGGCATCGATGCCCGCTACTCCCACACCCTGATCGAGGTCAGGCCGGCGAGCAAAGAGGCGGTCTTCAAGGTCAGCAAAGAGGGCGAGGAGCCCCGCGAGGAGGTCATCAACTACGAGCTTCTGCACGTCACCCCGCCGATGGCGGCCCCGGATGTCGTGGCCCAGAGCCCCCTGGCTGCCGCTAGTGGCTTTGTCGAGGTGGGCAAGCACAACCTCCAGCACGTGCGCTTCCCCAACGTCTTTGCCATCGGTGATGTGGGCGGCATGCCCAACTCCAAGACCGCCGCCGCGGTGCGCGGTCAGGCCCCGGTCCTGGTGACCAACCTGCTGGCTCAGCTTGAGGGCGGCCAGGGTCAGGGGTCCTACGACGGCTACAGCTGCTGCCCGCTGATCACCGGCTACGGCAAGACGATCATGGCCGAGTTCAACTACGAGCAGCAGCCCACCCCCTCCTTCCCCCTGGATCCCACCAAGGAGCGCTGGAGCATGTGGATCATGAAGAGCGTGGTGCTGCCCTGGGTCTATTGGAACCGGATGCTCAAAGGCGGTGACCACGAGCGCCGCTTCATCCCTGGCGTGAAGTAGTGGCTGACGTTCTCGTCCTGAGCGCCAGCAATGGCGAAAACCTCAAGCTGGCCGAGCGCTTTGCGGCGGCGGCCCAGAACCAAGGCTGCAGTGCTGAGGTGCTGGATCTCACCGCCGTTGACCTGCCGCTCTTCACGCCCCGCGCCCAGGAGCAGGGCCCCCCGGCCGCTCTCGCCGGGCTGCAGCAGAAGCTGATGGACACCCCCCGCTGGGTGATCTGCGCTCCGGAATACAACGGCTCGATCCCGCCGGTGCTGACCAGCGCCATCGCCTGGCTGTCGGTGCAGGGCAGCGACTTCCGGGCCCTCTTCAATGGCCGGCCCGTTGTGATCGCGACCCACTCGGGCGGCGGTGGCTACACGGTGATGACCGCCCTGCGGCTGCAATTGGCGCACTTGGGCGCCCACGTCGTGGGTCGTCAGCTGGTGAGCAACGGCAGCCACCCGGCCAAGGACGACAGCATCGCGGACCTGCTCGCCAGACTGCAGCGGCTTCAAGCCCCCGAGTAATGCCCCCGCTGTTGCGTCCTGCAGCTGAGCGTTTCCATAGCCAGCTCGATTGGCTCGACAGCTGGCACAGCTTCTCCTTCTCCAGTCACTACGACCCGGCCTGGATGGGCTTCGGTCCGCTGCGGGTCATCAATGACGACGTCATTGCCGCCGGCAAGGGCTTTGGCATGCACCCGCACCGGGACATGGAGATCATCACGGTGATGGTCGAGGGGGAGCTGCACCACCGCGACTCCATGGGCCATGCCGAGGTGCTGCGGGCCGGGGAGGTGCAGCGCATGAGCGCTGGCACTGGTGTGGTCCACAGCGAGGTCAATGGCGGCCAGGCCCCCTGCCGCCTGCTGCAGATCTGGATTGAACCCGCCTCAGCGGGGATCCCCCCTGACTACGAACAGAAGCCCTTCGCTTTGGCCGAGGGCTGGACGCCCCTGATCGACCCCCAGGCCGCTGATGGGGCTATGGCGATTCATCGGTCCGTGCGGCTCTGGCGCGCCCAGGTCCCAGCGGGGACCGTGCTGGCCTGGCCGGCCTCCGAGCGCTGCGCCAGTTGGCTGCAGATCATCACGGGTGGCTTGGCCCTGCCCCAGCCCTTGGCCCGGGGTGATGGCCTGGGACTGGCTGCCGGCGAGGCTCCGGCTTCTGTTCAGGCTGGAGCCGATGGGGTGGATCTGCTGCTGTTTGAGCTGAGCTAGCGGACTACCAGAAGCTGTGTCCTGCGCTGCCGCACGGCTGCGCCGTTGCCGCCAGGCTTGGGCTGATGACACTCCTCCATTCCTTCCCCGTGGAATTCCGCTTGACGGACCGTGGCGGTGAACCCCATCCAGTCCTCGATGACTGCTTTGAGAGCCTTGAGCTCGCCCAAAGCGCGGCCCTGACCTGGCTGGTCCATCAAGGGCTGATCGATCCTGCGATCCCCTCAGAACTGCAGGATCAACTGATCACTCAGTTCATTGGCCTGGAGCGCCGGACCCCCAGTGGCGACTGGCGCACCCTGCGCTAGCGGACCTGCTGTCGCCGATGATGGTGTCACTTTGATACCGAAGTGGCCATGCCAAGCGCTGAGCGTTTTGCTGCCCTGCAGACCATTCAGCGGCGCAAGCCCGCTGCGGTGACTAAGCCTTCGGCCCTGCACGAGATCTGGGCCGATGACGTCTTCACCCTGGCTCGGATGAAGGAGGCCCTGCCTCGCCAGGTGTTCAAGTCGCTTCAGAAAACCATCCGTGAAGGTGGTGCGATCGACCCGTCCATCGCCGACTCCGTGGCGAACGCCATGAAGGACTGGGCGACCAGCCGCGGCGCCCTCTACTACTCCCACGTCTTCTATCCGCTCACCAACCTGACCGCGGAGAAGCACGACGGCTTCATCACCCCCAAGAGTGATGGCCGTGCCATCACCGCTTTCACCGGCAAGTTGCTGGTGCAGGGTGAGCCCGACGGTTCCTCCTTCCCCAACGGTGGCCTGCGCTCCACCTTCGAGGCCCGCGGCTACACCGCCTGGGATGCCACCAGCCCCGCCTGGCTGATGCGCACGCCCAACGGCGTCACCCTCTGCATCCCGACGGTCTTTGTCTCTTGGACCGGTGAGGCCCTGGACAAGAAGACTCCGCTGCTGCGCTCCAATGCCGCGGTCAACCGCCAGGCCAAGCGGGTGCTGCAACTGCTGGGCGAGACCGAGATCGCCCCGATCAACTCCAGCTGCGGCGCCGAGCAGGAGTACTTCCTGGTGGATAACGCCCTGATGGCGCTCCGCCCGGACCTGCAGCTCTCGGGCCGCAGCCTCTTTGGTGCTCCCCCGGCCAAGGGGCAGCAGTTCGATGACCACTACTTCGGCGCCATCCCCGAGCGGGTTCAGGTGTTCATGCAGGACGTGGAGGACCAGCTCTACCGCCTGGGCGTTCCCGCCAAGACCCGCCACAACGAGGTGGCTCCGGGCCAGTTCGAGATCGCTCCGGTGCACGAGGCGGCCAACGTGGCCACCGATCACCAGCAGCTGATCATGACCGTGCTCAAGAGCACGGCCAAGAAGCATGGCTTCACTTGCCTACTGCACGAGAAGCCCTTCGCCGGCGTCAACGGCAGCGGCAAGCACGTCAACTGGTCGATCGGCAACAGCACCCAGGGCAACCTGCTGGATCCCGGTCACACCCCCCACGAGAACATGCAGTTCCTGCTGTTCTGCGGGGCTGTGATCCGCGGCGTGCACCAGTACGGCCCGCTGATGCGTGCGGCGATTGCAACCGCCAGCAATGACCACCGCCTGGGCGCCAACGAAGCACCTCCGGCGATCATCTCCGTCTACCTCGGCAGCCAGCTCGAGGACGTCTTCAACCAGATCAAGGGCGGCCAGCTCAAGAGCTCGGCCACCGGCGGAATGATGCGCCTGGGCATCGACAGCCTGCCGGAGTTCCCCAAGGACGCCGGCGACCGCAACCGCACCTCACCCTTCGCCTTCACCGGCAACCGCTTCGAGTTCCGCGCCGTGGGCTCCGGCCAGTCCGTGGCTGGTCCCTTGGTGGTCCTCAACACGGTGCTGGCCGATTCCCTGGCCTGGATCGCCGATCAGCTGGAGGCCCGCACGGCTAAGGGCGAGAGCGTCGAGAAGGCCAGCATGGCTGTGCTGCAGCAGATCACCCAGGAGAACGGCAACGTGATCTTTGGCGGCGACGGCTACTCCAGCGAGTGGCATGAGCTGGCCGTCAAGGAGCGAGGTTTGGAGAACCTGCGCACCACCGCTGATGCCCTGCCGGTGCTGCAGCGTCCCGCCATTCGCGACCTCTTCTCCCGCCACAACGTGCTCAGCCCCGTTGAGCTGGAGAGCCGCTACGAGGTCTATGCCGAGCAGTACTGCCTGGCGATCGAGGTGGAGGCCCGCCTGGCCGTGCGGATCGCCCGCACCCAGCTCTATCCCGCCGTCAGCGCCTACCTCGGCGAGCTGGCTGGATCGCTGCAGGAGCAGGAGGCCATCGGCCTGAATCCCTCCAAGGCGCTCGCTCAGCAAATCGCTGGCCTGAATCAGCAGCTGCTGGACCGTGCCGCCGCCCTGGAGACCGCCCTGGGCAATGCGCCCCACGGCGCCGAGGCCCACATGCGTCACTGCGCCGACCAGCTGATGGTCCGCATGGGTGAACTGCGGGAGGCCGCCGATGCCCTGGAGGGTCTGGTGGATGACACCGCCTGGCCGCTGCCCACCTACCAGGAGATGCTCTTCGTCCGCTGATTTGAGCTATCGCTAGGGCTAGCTCGATGCCCCCGCGATGCAGCCGCTCCTCACCCCTGCTTACGTCTCAAGCGGGGGTGAGGTTGTTGCTGCACTCGAGACCGACGCGAAGCGGGGGCTCTCCCCTGCGGAAGTGCAACGGCGCGTCCATCAAGTCGGTACGAATCGCCTGAGCCCTGAACCGCTGAAGCCGTTGTGGCTTCGGTTCCTTCAGCAGTTCGACAATCCCCTACTGATCACCCTCCTGCTCGTCGGGGCCGTCAAGCTCGCGATGGGTGATCCGCAGGATGCCTTGGTGATCATCAGCGTCACCGTGATCAATGCGGTGATCGGCACCGTTCAGGAAGGCAAAGCCGAGAGCGCGATCGCGGCTTTAGCCGACAGCGTCCGCACCGATGTCTTGGTGCTCCGAGATGGCGCTGCCCTGCAGCTGGATTCCGAGGCGTTGGTGCCTGGTGATGTCGTGCAGCTCGAGGCTGGCTGCAAGGTTCCAGCGGATCTGCGGCTGCTGCAGGTCCGCTCCTTGCGCACCGATGAATCTGCCCTGACTGGGGAGTCAGTGCCCGTCGAGAAATCCACCGGAGCGTTGCAGCTAGAGGCTCCCCTCGCTGAGCGCAGTTGCATGGCCTACGCCGGGAGTTTTGTCACCGCAGGGCAGGGCACAGGCGTTGTGGTGACCACTGGCGATGCCACGGAGGTGGGGCAGATCTCGGTGGCCCTGAATCAGGCGGTCAGCCTCTCCACTCCCTTAACCCGCAAGTTGGTGGGCTTCAGTCGCACGCTGCTGCGACTGATCGTTCTGCTCGCGATCTTCACCTTTGTCGTGGGTCTGGCGAAGGGACGAGATTGGGCTGAGATGTTCGATGGCGCCGTGGCCCTCGCCGTGGGTGCCATCCCAGAGGAACTCCCGGCGATTGTCACGATCATCCTGGCCATTGGCGTCCATCGGATGGCCAAACGCAGCGCGATCATCCGCAAGTTGCCTGCCGTGGAGACGCTCGGCAGTACAACCGTGATCTGCTCAGACAAGACAGGGACGCTCACCCAGAACCGGATGACGGTCGAGCATGTCTATGCCGCCGGCATTCTCCAGCCACTGCGTGACCTCTGGCCCATGGACGATGCGGGCAAGGGAGTCAATCTCGCTCTTCAGGAGACCCTGCTGGCCGGCTTGTTGTGCAACGACGCACAGGCCGGTAGCGATGACCAATGGGTAGGCGATCCCACCGAAACGGCTCTGCTGGCGGCCGCACATTCCGTTGGGATGAACCATCGCTCAGCCCATGACCAGCACCCGCGGCGCGATGTGATTCCGTTCGAGTCCGAACGGCAATACATGGCGACCCTGCACGGCAGTGAGCGCATCTTGCTGAAGGGATCCGTGGAGGCTGTTCTGCAGCGCTGCAGTCATGCGTTGGACGCGCAGGGGCAGCGTTGCGTGCTCAATGCCGAGGCGATTCAGGCGGCGGTCTCCGCCATGGCGGGCCAAGGCGAGCGGGTCTTGGCGTTTGCCATTGGTCGTGGTGCACAGCAGCAGCGGCTTGAGCACCACCACCTCAACGGCGATTTCACCTTTCTTGGCCTCCAAGGAATGCAGGACCCGCCGCGACCGGAGGCGATCCAAGCGGTTGCCGCCTGCAGGGCCGCTGGGGTCAAGGTGAAATTGATCACCGGCGATCACATTCAAACGGCCATCGCCATTGCTCGGTTGATGGGAATTGGCTCCCCTGGAGAGGTTCAGGCCATGGATGGATCGGCCTTGGCAGCCCTGAGCTCCGACGCCCTGGCGGAGGTGGTGGATTCCGTCGATGTCTTTGCCCGTGTTGCCCCAGCCCAGAAACTTCAGCTGGTTGAGGCACTGCAGGCCAACGGCGAAGTGGTGGCCATGACCGGCGATGGCGTCAACGATGCGCCCGCTCTGAAGCAAGCGGACATCGGCATCGCCATGGGACGCAGTGGGACGGAGGTGGCCCGTCAGGCCGCCGACATGCTGCTGACCGATGACAACTTCGCCACGATCGAGGCGGCCGTGGAAGAAGGTCGCGGGGTCTACCTCAACTTGAGGAAGACCCTGGCCTTTGTCCTTCCGGTGAATGGCGGCGCCTCCATGACGATCCTGATGGCGGGTCTGCTGGGGACCCCCTTGCCCGTCAGTGCATTGCAGGTGCTTTGGCTGAACATGATTTGTTCACTGACCATGTCCATCGCCCTGGCCTTTGAACCGCTGAGCCCCGCGTTGATGAACCAGGCGCCGCGACAGCCGGAAGAGCCCCTCTTGAACCCGGCATTAATACGACGCGTGATCCTGGTCTCCCTCTTCAATTGGTGTGTGATCTTCGGGCTGTTCTTCTGGGCTCAGCATCAGTTCGGTGATCTTCCGTTGGCCCGGACGATGGCGGTGCAGGGTTTGGTGCTGTCGCACTTGGTTTATCTCGTGGCCATTAGCCACTGGCGCCAGGTCTGGCCGTTCCGCTTGCGGGATCTGCGCCAGGCACCTGCCGTCCCCCTGGGAGTGATGGCCACGTTCGCCCTGCAAGGGCTCTTCAGTCAGGCCGGTTGGATGAATGCCTTCTTCGGTACAAGCCCGCTGAATGGCTCGCAGTTGGCGGTTTGCGCCTTGCCGATGCTGTTGATGATTCCGGTGACGCGTTGTGCCGAGTGGTTGGATCCCATGGAGCGACGGTCCCCCGCCACCTTGGGTTGATCAATCGCTCGGCTGCTCGTGCATCACTTCAAAGCGATCCCGCGGCTTCTCTGGCGGTGAGGTTGTTGGCTCCCCTTTCAGGGGGCAGAACTGATCAACAGTGGGGATATTGACGTCGTAGTGCTTGAACACCTCCCGAAGCCGGGCCGCACAGTGCTCGTTGCAGTTCGGCCCGCCGTAATGGGGGCAGACCTCGATCCAGCGTTCGTCTTGGAGGTTGTCGGACATCCCAGGTCGTCCATGTCCTGACGGCTGATCACACTCTGGCTCCAACCCCCGGGCTTGGCTATGCAAAGCGCGTGACGCTGGCCTGTCTTGATCCTTAGGGCTGAAGGTTTGCCCCGGCCAAGGCGTTCCAGCGACCGTCCCGTAGTGGTCCTTGCCTGTTGGTCCACACCCGTTGTGCCAAGGGCCCGGTGATGGCGCGTCCTCCTATCAGTCCCGTGCGGAGGATGCGCTGATGGCCAAGCCAATGGCCCTGCCTCGCTTCCGCCTGCTGAAGCTGCTGCATCTGGCTGACCTCTGCCCGCCGGCGTGTCTCAATGGCCTGTGCTGCTCCATCGAGGTCACTGGAGCGCTCCAGCAGCAACTCAGCCGCCACCAGGCTGTCCCGCAACGCCAGGTTGATGCCTTGGGCACGAACCGGACTCATCGGGTGGGCGGCATCTCCAAGCAGCAGCAATCCCGGTTGCTGCCAGCGCTCCGCCATGCCCACCTGAACCTTGAAGCGCACGGGGGCGCTCAGCCTCTCCCCCCGCTCCTGCAGCAGATGGGCCAGGGGCTCCGGTGCCAGCGCCGCCAACCGCTCTGCCCACTCCTGCGGGGTGAGGGACTCTGCGCTGTCCTGGGGCTCGAGCAACCAGGCCAGTTGCAGATCCCCTGAGGCGTTGAGGCAGGCACTGCCGATGCGGCCGCCGGCCACGAGGGTCTGGAAACCCCAGACGCAGTCGCTGGGGATCGGTCCAGGCAGCGCAAACCAGAGCAACTCCAGTGGACTGCCCGAGTGGCGCAGTGGAATTCCGGCCTGTTGACGCAGCAGTGAACCGCGGCCATCGCAGCCGATGACCAGATCCGCCTGCAGCGCCTCGGCGTTGCTGAGCTCGACGCCACTGATGCGCCCATCGCACCGGAGGAGCCGGCGGACAGCCTGGCCTGGTCTCCAGCGCAGCGTCGGGCAGCGCAGGGCGCGCTCGAGCAGTGCCTCCAGCAGGCTCTGCTGAGGTACGAGCCGGCAGGGTTGCAGCGACCCCAGGGGTTCTGCCACCTGGAAAAGGCGCTGGCGCTCGAGCCAGACGCTCCATCCCTCCAGGGGCCGCTGCGGCAGCTGCTCCAGCAGCGGCAGCAGTCCCATTCGGGCCAGGGCCTCCAGGCCGCTGGGCATCAGGGCATCGCCGCGGAACTGCCGGCTAAAGCGTTCACTGGCTTCGATCAGCTCGACCTGCGCTCCGCCTTCGGCGAGCTGGAGCGCCAGGCTCAATCCAGCGGGCCCCGCTCCAACAACGATGAACCGGGGCAAGAGGGTCACTCAGCCGTCAGCAGCCTGAACCCAGTGAAGAACAGGGAGATCCCGAAGAGAGTTCCCACGGCCCAGAGGCTGTCGCTGGGCCATTCCGCCACGAGCAGTCCCCCCAGCAGGGCCGTGATCAGGCCATCGGCGAGCACTAGGCCGCGGGCCTGGGCCTGGCTGGCGGCGGCCGAGGCCAGCTCCATCACCCCCTCAAAGATCAGCAGCAGTCCGGCAAAGAGGGTCAGGCTGATTTCACTCTCAACCGGGTAGGCCACGACCCAGATGCCCGCCACGACATAGAAGAGACCCGAGAGCCCGCGAAAGACCTTGCCCTTGGTGTCCTCGGCTTGGCCGAGGCGCAGCAGTTGGCTGACCCCAGCCACCGCCGCGATCACCCCGATGCTCAAGGTCAGGGCCGTGGCCGAAATGAAGGGCAGCGCGATCGAGGTCGCACCCGCCAGAGCCAGCAGAACGGCGGCGATGCGGCGCTGGTTTTTGGGGTCCACAGCAGGACTACGAAATCATCCGAACCCTAGAAACGTTTTCCCTATTTGCCTGCCCAGTTCTTAGGGTGCGGCCACTGTTGTGTGTGCAGCCCAGAGCCCCATGGCCGCGATCTTTAGCGATAACAGCCTCACGATCGGGCGCACCCCACTGGTTCAGCTCAACCGCATCACCGAGGGCTGCGGAGCGCGCGTGCTGGCCAAGATCGAGGGCCGCAATCCTGCCTATTCGGTGAAGTGCCGGATCGGTGCGGCGATGGTGGCGGCCGCCGAACGGGATGGTCTGCTGGGCCCCGGCAAGGAGCTGATTGAGCCCACCAGCGGCAACACCGGGATTGCCCTGGCGTTTGTGGCGGCCAGCAAGGGCATCAAGCTCACCTTGACCATGCCCGAAACGATGAGCCTGGAGCGGCGCAAGCTGCTGACGGCCTTTGGGGCACACCTCGAGCTCACCGAGGGCCGGCTGGGCATGACGGGGGCCGTGAACCGGGCCAAGGAGATCGCCGCCAGCGATCCCGATCGCTACGTGCTGCTGCAGCAGTTCGTGAACCCGGCGAATCCTCAGATCCACCACGACACCACCGGCCCTGAGATCTGGAGCGATACCGACGGCAACGTCGACGTCTTCGTCTCCGGTGTTGGCACCGGCGGCACCCTGACCGGGGTGAGCCGCTACATCAAAAACACCCTGGCCAAGCCTCTGCACACGGTGGCGGTCGAGCCGATCAACAGCCCGGTGATCAGCCAGACCAAAGGGGGCCATGCCCTGCAACCCGGCCCCCACAAGATTCAGGGGATCGGTGCTGGTTTTGTTCCCGGCAACCTGGATCTGGCCATGGTCGATGCCGTCGAGCAGGTCAGCGATGAGGAGGCCGTCGAGATGGCCCGGCGCCTCGCCAAAGAAGAGGGGATCCTGGCCGGCATCAGCTGCGGGGCCGCCGCGGTGGCAGCCCTGCGCCTGGCCAAGGATCCAGCCCATGCCGGCAAGACGATCGTTGTGGTCCTCCCGGACTCCGGTGAGCGCTATCTCAGCTCGGTCCTGTTCGAGGGGATCTTCAACGAGCGCGGTCTGCCGATCGCCTGATCAGTCCGCCATCGGTGTGACGCCCTGCAGCCGGTCGTTGAGCTGCATGGCCATGGACTGACGGCCAACCGCCAGGACCTTGAGGGTGTCCTCGTGCATGCGCAGTTGGGCATCGGCCACCTGCATGCCGCGCACCAGCTCCTTGACCTCCTCAGGCAGGGTGTTGAGGTCGTAGCGCTTCCCCTCAAAGGTCAGGACGGGGGGGATCTGGGCGGCGGAGTCGGTCACGACACAAGGCGGTAGACCGGGTCACCTTACGGGTCTTTCTTGCTCTCTGCCGCTGCAATTTGCTTGGGCAGGGGCCGCAGCGGTCGCTTGAAAAAGAACATCAGCAGCTGCCCGACCTGGGTGGTGGTGGTGAGCTCCCAGCCCTCCTTCCCCAGCAGGTTCAGGAAGTGCTGCAGTTGCTCAGCGGGGTGCTTCGGGGCGGCCTTGGCCTTGGCCTGCTGCTCCGGTCCGTACTGCTGGGGGAACTCCCGGCTGATGAACTCCGGGCTGAGCTTCCCGCCCATCCGCTCACTGGCCACCTTTGGGTCTGGGGGCGCCGGGGGATTGTTGTTGTCCACATTGATGTGGATGACCCGGTATTCCCAGACGGGCATCTCACCGAGTGGCTTGGCGGTGGGGCCCTGGTCCGTCATGGGACCAGGTTAAGCACCGCGAATCAGCTGGCGCTCGCAGAGGTCGCGGTAGCGGCCAGGGCGGCTGATCAGTAGGTCGTGGTTGCCCTGATCGACGATCTTGCCGTTCTCGAGCACCAGGATCGAATCGGCCTCCTGCACGGTGGAGAGGCGGTGGGCAATCACCAGAACCGTGCGGCCCTGCATGGCCTGATCGAGGCCCCTCTGCACGGCTTCTTCTGCTTCGGCATCGAGGGCGCTGGTGGCCTCATCCAGCAGCAGCACCGCCGGGTTGCCGAGCACCGCCCGGGCAATGGCCAGCCGTTGCAGTTGGCCGCCGGAGAAGTTGCTGCCCCGCTCCTCGACGCGGGCGTCGTAACCGCCGGGAAGGGCCTCGATGAAACCGTCGGCATTGGCGAGGCGTGCGGCCGCTTGGATCTGCTCCCGGGTGGCCGGCCGGCCAAAGGCGATCGCTTCGGCGACCGTGCCAGAGAAGACAGCGCTCTGTTGAGGCACCAGCGCCACGGCCGTGCGCAGCTCAGCGGCCTTGAGGTCCGCCAGGTTGCGCCCATCCAGCAGCACCTGACCGCCCTGGGCGGTGTTGAAGCGCAGCAGTAGGGAAAAGAGGGTGCTCTTGCCTGCCCCCGAGGGACCGACCAGGGCCACGACCTGGCCAGGTTTGACCTGGAGCGAGAGGTTCTTCAGAACGGGCTGCTGCGGGTCGTAGCCAAAACTCACCTGCTCGAGCAGCAGCTCGCCAGCGACGCGCCCCAGGGGTTGGGCGTCCGGGCGATCGGGTTGCTCGACCGCTTCCCGCTCGATCTCCCGCAGGCGCTTGAGGGAGGCCTGGCCCTGTTGGAACTCGTTGAAGTTGGTGGTCAGGTGGCTGATCGGGTCGATCAGCATCAGCAGGGCGGCGACGTAGCTGCTGAAGCCCTGTCCATCAAGGTCACCGCTTTGGATGCGGGCGGCGCCCATGAGCAGCACCGCCAGGATGCCCGCGGCCTCCAGGAAGCCCACGACGGGGTACTGCAGGGCCAGCAGCTTCTGGGTGCGGTAGCGGGCCTTGCGATGCAGATCGATCTCAACTTCAAAGCGCTGCTGCAGCCAGGGCTCAGCGGCAAAGGCCCGCACCAGGGGGAGTCCGGAGATCGCTTCTCCCAGCAGGGAGGCCAATTCGCTGACTTGTTTTTGACTCTTTTCTGCGGCGCCCATGACCTTGGCGCCAAAGACGCTCACCAGCACGGCCACCAAGGGGGCCAGCAGCAGGGTGCCGATGGAGAGCTTCCAGTCCAGCCAGACCATGTAGCCGAAGACCACCACCAGCTGCAGCACCGAGGGGGTGGTGTCCTGGATCGTCTTGTAAATGACCTCGCCCACCCGATCGGCGTCTTCTGTCAGGCGGTAGGTCAGGTCGCCGGCAGAGAGCTTCTCGAGCACTCCGAAATCCAGACGTTGGAGCCGCGCGAACAGCCGGCGGCGCAGTTCCTGGCTGACCTGCAGAGCCGGTCCCGCCAGCAGGGTGTCCTGACCAAACTGTGCGATCTTCTGCAGCATGAAGACCGTCAGGGCCAGGCCGATGACCTGCAGCACCCGGTTGAAGTCACCGGCTCCGATCGCGGGAATCAGCTGACCGGCCAACCAGGCCAGGAGCGGCCAGCAGACCACAAAGACGAGCATGCAGGCCCCACCCGCGATCAGCGCGGGACGGTGGGGCTTCAGCAGCGGCAGCAGGCGCCGGAAGCCGGCCGATGAGGGTGCAAGCATCGGGGCAAGCTATCAGCGCTTTTTAAAACGACTGCCGTTGGAAGAAAGGGTCGCTGGTCGTTGTATCGACGCAAGCTGGTCGAGCTGCTGGACTACGGCTTTGACTGATTGGTTCTTGATCTGGCTGGCTCCACTCGTTCAGGCTCGTCTGCCATGCACAGTCGCTTCGCATGGCTGATGGTGTCGTTGAGCTCTCTGGCCATCTCTTCGGCATTCTTCGGCTTTGCCAAAAGAAAGCCCTGAAAGCCATCACATCCCAGTCGCTTGAGTTGCTGGAGTTGTTGGATCGACTCAACTCCTTCGGCTAGGGATTTCAATCCGAGTCCATGGGCGAGTTGGGTTGTGGCCCGAACAATCGAATAATCATTAGGGTCTTGCTCCATATCTCTCACAAAGCTCTTGTCGATTTTGAATCCTTTGAGTGGCAGTCTCTGCAACGATTTCAGATTGGAAAAACCTGTGCCAAAATCATCAACCCAAAGACAAACCCCTAGCTTTTGAAGCCTTTGAAGGCGTATGGCTGCGTCATGGGGATTTTTGAGCAATGCAGTTTCTGTGAGTTCTAGCTCGATGCGACTGGGGGAAAGCCCTTCCAGGTGACAGATTTCGGTTATTAACTCATCGAGCGGCTCAGCATCGGGGTTGAGTTGTTCGGCTGAAACGTTGATTGATAGTTTTGGGATGTTGATGTTGTTGCGCTGCCACTCGGCGAATTGTTGAACCGCATTCTTTAGGGCCCAGCTACCAATGTCTTCGATTAATCCACTCTGCTCGGCGACAGGGATAAATCGTTTACATGGAATAAAGGCTTCCCCGTGACGGTCCCACCGAAGCAGTGCTTCTGCTCCCATGAGGCTGCCTCTCTGATCAAACTGCAGCTGATAGTGAAGTTCGAGTTCATTCCTTTCAATGGCAGTCGAGAGCTTTTGCTCGAGGTCAAGGGCCTCGCGAATCGTCGCGCTGAGGGATTCTGAATACACCTGAACTTTTCCTGGCCCGCGTCTTTGGGCAGCGGCAAGAGCTGTTCTGGCGGATTGAATCGGATCGTCATCGGCTGTTGTGATGCCAGGCCAAGTGCTGATCCCAATGCAGGCACTGAGGTGTATTGATGGCAGCTTTTCTAGGCTCCTCGAAGTTAATCGAAGCCCCTTCTGTAACCGTTTGCCATGCTGGATGGCGTCCTGAGTGCTCTGGATTCCGTCTGTCTGAATGATGACAAAGCTGTCGCTTTCGAGCCTTGCAAGCCAGTCTTCCGGGGTGATCTGATCGCGAAGATGTCTCGCTATCCAGACTAAAAGTCTGTTTCCATTGGCGATTCCAAACGTGTCATTGATCTCTTGGAAGTGATCGATGTCTAGGCAGGTGACTGTGATCCTGGTGTTTTTGCTGACTCCACTGATGACGTCACGGATGAGCTCACTGATGTAGATGTCTGTTGCTGCGCGATTGGGTAGACAGGTCAGTCTGTCTGTTTGGATTGGCTCGAATCTTTCGCCTTTGGTGCTTTGAACTCCTGGGCACTCCTGCAGGGTCCCGATGGAGTAGAGAGGGCGTCCTTTGTTGTCATAGCTTGTAAAGCAGCGATGATCGACGAAGCACTCATCGCCATCCTTCAAGCGAAGTCGATGCCTGATTCGGCCGGCTTGTCCGCTCAATTGCGATTGCTGGAGTTCCGTTCGCACTCGCTCTCGATCTTCTTTGGCGACGACAGCGAGTAACTGGTCCATGGTCTGCCCACCTCCTTCCTCCGAGCGAAGAATCTGACAGAGCTGCGGCGACCAGAGCATCGACCCATCGCCACCATGCTTCTGGAGCCAGGAGCCAAGTTTGAGGTGGTACTCGGCATTCAGTAGCAGCTGAAGAATGGCCTCTGGATCACTGACTGCTTTGGACAGAAGGCACTACGGACCAACTCTTCAGCTCAACCCTAGTCACAGATCTGAGTGAGATCTGCTTCGAGTGAAAGGCTTTTTTCTCAGGCTTGGCCACTAGGTTGAACTTGGCCTCAGGCTGCCCCTTTGGATGTCTCGGAGATCCCTTCCTGGCCTACTGCTGGCTTCCTGCCTTGTCTGGTTCGTCGGATCTTGCGCTTCACGTCGCCCCTCCGTTGATGTCCCTGTCTCGAGTTGGCCTGGTTATGAGTACTTTTATTTGGCTCACGAGTTGGGGTTTGACCGGGTCGAGGGTATTGAGATCTTTCCTCGGCAGTATCCAGACCCTCAATCCATTGTTCATGCTTATCTCAGGGCAGAACTTCCGATAGCACAATTAACCACTATCGAGTTGGTTGAGCTTTGTGCTCGAGTGCCTGAGCGATGCCCGGTTGTCATCTTGGTTCTGGATGAGTCAGTCGAGGCTGATCAGATTATTTCTGTACCGTCACTGCTCTCAATTCGAGATCTAAAGGGGAAGTCGATTGCCGTTTCGCGCTCCAACTTTGGACCGTTTGTCCTCGGTCGGGCACTTCAGCTTCATGGTTTATCGCTCAGTGAGATCAAGATGCGCAAGATGGAACTTGGGTTGATGCCAAAAGCCTTGTTCACTGGCTCTGTCGATGCGGCAGTACTGCCCTCTCCCTCTAGCTGCGTCATTTTAAGAGGCGCTCCCTTACGCCCACTCTTCAATAGTGCAGTCATTCCGGGGGAGATCCTGACTGTCTTGGTGGTTGAAAAAAACTTTCTCAAACTCAACCAAAACAGCGTTGTTTCCCTGTTGAGGTCTTGGTCTGCAGCCCATGCTGAAGCCAGGCTAAGGCCTCAGAGAGCCCTTCCACTACTGGCTGAACGGGAACGCCTGAGCGTCGATGAGTTTCGTGCAGCGGAACAGGGTCTGCGTTATTTCAGCTTGTCTGATCAGGTCGAAATGCTACAGCCTGAGGGACGGGTCGCTCGCAATATTGAAGCGGTGCGTGATTTGCAAGAGAAACTGCAGCTCATTCCGCGAGGCTCGATCATACCGAAGGTGACTTCTACGTATGTAGAAGCGGCACAATGAGTCACCTCCGATCAGTCCAGCGACTGGTTCCCTCAACCAAGGGTCTTCTGCATCAACGGGTGAATCAGGAATTGATCTTCCTGTCCCTGCTTGTGACCGCTTTGGGATCTTGCCTCTTGGTTGGGGTTAGCGGATTTCTGGTTGTGCATGCCGCCATGAGAGAGGCAGAACTCCAGGCACGCTCCATTGAGCACGACCTTGTTCGTAGCGTCACCAGTTATCAACCCGTCGAGGAAGTCCAGCGAGAGCTCCAGCTCAAAGCCGCTTCTAGAGGCTTGCACTCGGCTGTTCTTCTCGGTCCAGGTGGAAGAGTCATTGCCGCGAATGACAACACGATGCTGGGCAGTTCAGTCTTTGGCCTCAGCTGGTGGACAAGGCTTGGAGAAAACTCGAGTGATTTGTTGACGTGCCTTCGTCCAGCCGATGCGGCTGCCGCTTGCCATTCTGTTCAACCGGTTAATCAGTTTCTAGGACTCATCCCTGCCTTTGGCGGTGAGCGACTGGTCCACATTGCCCCGACTCCCTTGGCGATTGAGGGGCGGCCTGATCTGGGGACCCGTGGGCTATTGGTTCTCGAGCTTGATCTGTCTCCAGTGACTCAGCGCTGGTCCCGTTGGATTGCGCTCGTTTTTCTTGCAGGTTTTGCACCACTCTTTCTGACGGAAACGGCGCTGGTGTTCTTTTTGCGTCGCCGCCTTTTGCCAGAGTTATTGGGATTGGCTCAAGTCGATTCTTTGTCTGGCGTTTTTAATCGTCGTTCCTTTTTTGAGATGGCTACCCAGCAGATTGGACAGTTCAACCAAAATCACTGCCTATGTGTTGTCGCTTTGATTGATATCGATCGTTTTAAATCGATTAACGATACCTATGGTCACCCCGCCGGGGACGAAGTGATCTGTCAGTTATCCACACTCTTTCGTGACGTGATTCCCTCTGGCGATCTGATTGGTCGCCTCGGAGGCGATGAATTTGCTGTTCTGATGCTGGAGTCCGCTGAAGAAGCGGCTGCTGTTCTGGAGTCCTTGCGCCGTCAGGTTGCAGCCCGTTCCTGGCGGCTGAATGACGGGTCTCTTGTCCAGTTCACATTGTCGATCGGCATGGCGGATTCACGTTTGGCACGGGTCTGCAACATCGATGAGCTCTTGGCTGCTGCAGACGTGGGTCTCTATGCGGCTAAAGGCAATGGTGGAAACAACCTGGTTCCACCAAACGAGGCGGGGACTCAGGGTTGGACAATGCAACTGGCATGAGTTGACAGCGTGACCACACCCCTGGGGACCTCCGAGCCCATTCGCCTGGATCAATTTCTGAAATGGCAAGGCTTGGTCTTCACAGGCGGTGAAGCCAAGCAGCGCATTCAAGGCGGGGAGGTCCGGGTCAATGGCTTCCAGGAGACCCAGCGTGGTCGGAAGCTGAAAGCCGGCGACCGGGTCGAGTTCGCTGGTCAGACAGTTCTCGTACCTCAGCAGCTCGACCTTCGCTGAGGACCCCAGACCTTAGGTTGGATCGCTAGTCGACCTATGAACGCAGTGCGGAAGGCTGTCATCGCGGGCAATTGGAAGATGCATATGACCTGCGCTGAAGCGCAGGCCTTTGCTGAGAGCTTCAAGCCTCTGGTGGCCGGCCTTCCTAGCGATCGTGAGGTGGTTCTGGCGCCTCCTTTTACGGCCATCGCCAGCTTGAGCAGTTCCCTGGCGGGCAGTGGGATACGGATTGCGGCTCAGAACATCCACTGGCAAGAGAAGGGCGCCTTTACGGGGATGGTCTCTGCCGGCATGCTCCTCGAGCATGGAGTGAGTCACGCCATTGTTGGCCACAGTGAGCCACGCAAGTACTACAGCGAGACTGACGAGCAAATCAATCTTCGGGCCCGTAGTGCCCAGAAGCACTGCATCACCCCGATCCTGTGCGTTGGCGAGAGCGATTCGCAGCGGGAGGCAGGGGAAGCAGAGAAGGTGATCCGCCGCCAGGTGCAGCAAGGGGTGGATGGCTTGGATCACAGCCGATTGATCATTGCCTACGAACCGATTTGGGCCATTGGCACGGGCAAAACCTGTGAAGCGGCTGAAGCCAATCGGATCTGCGGACTGATTCGAGACTGGGTTGGTTATTCCGACGTGGTGGTGCAGTACGGCGGTTCTGTGAATCCAGGAACGATTGACCAGTTGATGGCCCAGAGCGATATCGACGGCGTTCTCGTGGGTGGGGCTTCCCTGGATCCAGAGGGCTTCGCTCGCATTGCGAACTACCAGCCGGTCTGATGGCAAGGCCCTTGGGCCAACCAACCCAGGTGATGGGGGTGATCAATCTCACCCCCGATTCCTTCAGTGACGGTGGTCGCTTTCGCTCTCCAGACCAGGCCTTGCGGCAGGCCAAGACATTGGTCAAAGCAGGTGTGGGGGTTTTGGATCTTGGCGCCCAAAGCACCCGTCCTGGTGCAGAGGATGTCGGCGGTGTAGAGGAGCTCAATCGCCTCCTCCCCAGTCTCCAGGCGATTCGATCAGCCTTCCCGCCGGGATTGGGTCAGCCGCTGATCTCGGTGGACACGTATCGGGCCTGCGTCGCCCAGCGAGCCATTGAAGCTGGAGCGGATTGGATCAACGACATCAGCGGCGGCGTTCGGGATCCCGATTTGTTGGCTGTTGTCGCCGCAGCGGACTGCCCCTATGTGCTGATGCACTCCCGAGGGGACAGCCACTCCATGGATTCGTTGACGGACTACGGCCCTGAGGGTGTGATTGCTGGCGTTCTCAGGGAGCTGCGGCATGCCACCGAGCGCGCTCTTGCTGCGGGTGTTCGCATGGAGCGCTTGATTTGGGATCCAGGCTTGGGGTTTGCCAAAACCACTGAACAGAATCTTGAGCTGCTCAAGGGACTTGAGCAGCTCAAGGCTGATGGCATCCCGCTTCTCGTGGGGCCTTCGCGCAAGCGCTTTATCGGAGCTGTTTTGGATGAGCCCCGCCCTAAGGCTCGACTCTGGGGTACTGCAGCTGTCGTTGCCCGTTGCGTCGCGGCTGGTGTGGATGTGGTCCGTGTTCACGATGGAGCGGCCATTGTCCAGGTGGCACGCATGGCGGATGCGCTTTGGGCTTAACTCGCGAATTCAATCTCGCCGGCTGGTGTGAGTTGAGCCTCACTAAAGAACTTGGCCATCTGCTCTGAAATCACCCCTTGGTTGGCCAGGATCTCTCCAAGTCGCTTGCCATTCATCCGCTGGCTGGCCAGGGCTTGATTGAGTCTGTCCTCGCTGATGAGCTCTAGCTCTTTCAGGCGCTCTCCGAGGCGCTGGTCATTGAAGCCTCGATCGGCATAGAGCGACGGATTAATCAGTAATTCCAGCATCGGCCCAGAGACTTTGAGATTCAGCCTGAGGAATTCACCCAAACGCTGGTTGGCAGCAAATGGTTGGTAATCCAAAAGGAGTTGCTCGAGTTCGTCCAGATCGATCACTCCTGCACTGACCAACTTTTGGCCAAGGGGCTTCGTCTGAAAGAAGTCTTTCTCGGCCTCAGCATCGAGTAGGGCTGCTTCGAGTTCTCCTTCGATCACAGTTGGGCTCTGAAAGGTTTCTTGAATCCAGGGGTCATTCTGGAGAAAGTCCAGTAGATCCCCTGGCTTGACACACAACGAGCCAAAGTGCTGTTCGACTAACTCCTCAACAAAAGCTATCTCGGTCGCCGGACCGATCACCTGAAAGGGTATGGACTGTCCTTGTCCATTGGCGATCAATTCCACTTGATTGCGCTCAGTGGAGAGCTGAAAACGAAACACGAGCCGGTCCTCACCGCTTTGCTTGGTTGTCCCGAAGACTAATCAGATTGAATCCTGTCGCCGGCTGATGAAGGGTGCTTGATGCTTGTGTTTCGAAAAGCGACGCGAAACGATTCCCTTTCTTAAGAGTTCCCCTGGCGCCTTCAGCGGGCTTGGAGCTGCATATGTTTTTGGCAGGCAATTTTGGGGGCACATGGTTTCGAGCCTTGATGAGGCGGTCCTTTCGCGCAAGAGCTTCCGGCATGTTCTCTCGGCATCGATTCGTCGCTGCAAACAGTCGCTGAATGCTGCACTTGACCTCTTGGAAGAAGCGATGTCCCATCGCTTCTTCCAGTCCTTGCGATACGTGCAGTGGTCGGATTACCAGCTCAAGCCCATCTTGGTGGCTTCAGTGCTGATCAATCTTCTCGAGCTTGCTTCCCCGCTCTACATCAATATCGTCTTCACTTCAGTCCTCCCCTCTGGCTCGATGTCGAGCTTGGTGGTCTTGAGCGTGGGTGTTGTGCTGTTGATGATCTTGGGGGGCTGGCTCAAAAGTGTGCGTCTGGTGTTGACCGGTGCTGATGGAGCTCGCGTCGAGCATCAGAAGCGGGTCGAGGCTGTGTCCCATTTCTTGCAGTTGGGACTGCCGGATTTCTTGGCACTATCCCCAGGTCGGCATTTGCAGCGTTTGAACAGCATCAATCTTCTGCGCGATGAGAGTGCTTTGCAGGCGCTGACCACTGCCATTGATTTGCTTTTCTCGCTGTTGTTTGTGGTCGTCTTGTTCTTGATCGCTGGCAGCGTTGGAGTGGTCGCTGTTCTCGCGATCATTGTCTACCTCTTTCGCGCTCTGGCCTTCGCTCGGGACTACGAGCGGCTCTCACGACGTCGGGATCAAACCGAGCTTGAGACCCGCACCTATCAAGACAAGTTGGTCGATGCCATGGATTTGATCAAATCCAATGGCCTTGGTTCGAAGTTCTTGGTGGCTAGTGAGCGCTTTCAAGAAGAGCAGGCCTATGACCGGATGCTGCACAACACCTTCGCTGGGCAGTACCAGGCTTTTGGTTCCTTGATGGGACAGATCACGTTTGCCGCTGGCGTCACCTGGGGTGCGCTGTTGGTCGTGAACGATCGTCTACTCGTCGGTGCCCTTGCTGCTGCTCTGCTGTTGCTTGGCAAGATCCTCGCCCCTTGGCAGCAAGCGATGGGGCTATGGAACAGCTATCGCCGCTTGAGCCTTTCGAGGGATGAATACGACGCACTGATGGCCTTGCCTGTCGAAGGTCCTGGGGGCAGCCGGCAGCTTCCATCTGGGGGTCTGCTCACCATTTCGCGGCACGGTTCTCCATTGGTCGAGGCGAAGAAAGGCTCTGTTGTGTTGCTTCGGGATCAGCGCTTTGGCGTTGATGTACGGCAGTTGTTTCTGGAGTTAATTCAGGTCAGCCCTAACCCTGAGTTGTCCCTGGATGGTGAGCCGATCGCGTCCTATCGACGCGTTGAGCTACGGGATGACATTGCTTACGTCGATCCATCCCGCGCTTTTTTCCAGGGGACGTTGCTGGAGAACATCACCTGTTTTCAGCCCAGTCGCCTGAGGCGAAAAGCCTTGTTCTGGTCCTTCCTGACTGGCTTGGATCACCAGGTTCGTGCCTTGCCCCACGGCTATGGAACAGCCATGGGTGGAACGCTTCCAACGGGCCTCTCGCGTGACGCTCAAGCCCTTGCGCACCTGGTGACGGCTCTGACTCGTAATCCTCACCTCCTGCTTCTTGATCTCAGTGATTGTTCCTACGGGAAGGCTTTTATCGATGGACTCACACGGGCCCTTCACCGCTGTCACGGCCACTTAACCGTGTTGATTGCGGGTCGGGGGTTGGTGCTCTCCGGGCTTGCTGATCAACAACTCGATCTCCAATCCGCCCTGCAGGAGGCCAGGTCATGACTTTGTCCCGCAATGGCTCTGAATCCAGCAGTCCCGCTCAGTTGATTCGCGACCTGACGCTCAGTCCCGAAGCTCCGTTGGCCTTTTGCCTGCGACTGTTGTTGCAGCAGTTGATGTGGATGGGACGGTCAGAGCAGCTGTTTGAGCTGTTTGGTCCTGATCCCCGTCAGATGGACCTGGTGGAAGCCCGGAACCTGCTGTTGCGGTTGGGCTACGGCAGCACCCAGGAGCGTCTTCAGAGCTGGGATCAGTTACAGGGTTAC
>NZ_JAFMKL010000105.1:0-5601 GCF_017852955.1 Vulcanococcus sp. DEBay_Sum22DG08_74 | reverse complement strand
TGATCATGCGGCGGCCCTGCTCATCGCTGTAGCGGTTGGCCAACTCCACCGCCTCGTTGCAGGCCACCGGCGCAGGGGTGTTGAACTGCTCGATGTCCACGGCTGCGAGCCGCAGGATGTCGCGGTCAATGCGAGGCAGCCGCGTCAGGCGCCAGCCCTCCATCACCGCATCCAAGCGCTGATCCAAATCAGCACGACCAGACAGCACCGCCCGGGCACGCTCGATGGCACCGCGGCGGATCTCCTCTTGATCCGAGAGCATCAGCAGCCGCGGAAGCTCCAGGCTGGCGGACAGGCGGTTCAGGCCGTTCTCGGCATGCTCCAGGCCGTCCTGGAGGTGCTGGCGAATGCGGGGCAACTGACCAACGGCGCCCTGGTCCTGCAACTCGCTGTCGAGAAGCTGCTGTTGGGCGGCCTGCAATTCGGTGGCGGCCTGATCCAGGGCCTCCCGCACGTGTTGGCTCAGGGAAGCCAGAGCCTGTTGCAGCAAGGTGTCCAGGGAGGTGTCGGCGCTGGGCTGACGGTCACTGACCTGACCGAGCATCAGCAGGGCCAGTTCGCGGGCTACGGAGCGGCTCTGCATCAGGCCTTGTTGGAAGGGAGGGGGGAGTAAGCGGGGGCCCGCAGCTGGGCAAGAAGGCTGGAGAAACTGCGGCTGGCCGGGGTCTCACGCTCATCGGGATTGACGATGCCCGCCGAGATGATCGTGCGGAAGGCGTCTTCCACCGACAGATCCAGATCCTGAACGGAGGACTCCGGCACCACGGCGTACCAGCCGGTGGTGGGGTTCGGAGCCGTGGGGATAAAGACGCTCAGCATCGGCTTCTCAAAGCCAGCCGACAGGGTCGCCCCCAGAACGCCAGTCACGAAGCCCAGGGCGTAGAGCCCCTCGCGGGGGTACTCCACCAGCACGACGCGGCGGAAACGGCTGGAGTTATCCCGCAGGAAGGTCTCCAGCAATTGCTTGAGGGTCTTGTAGACGGAACCCGCCACGGGAATCCGTTGCAGCGTGCCCTCGCCGAACTCCAGCAACCAGCGACCCACGATGTTGCGGGCCATCAGACCGATCAACAGGATCCCGAGCAGGGGAACCAGCAGACCCAGGCCCAGGTTGATCAACTCCTGCAGCACAGGGTTGAGGGTGTTGAACGGATTGAGCTGCTTCGGAATCGACGTCAAAAACGCCAACACGAAGCGACTCACCGTCGTCGCCAACCAGATCGTGGTGGCGAGCGGAATCACCACCAACAGACCGGCGATCAGGTCGTTCTTGAGGTCCTGCTGGAGACGATCGCCCAGCGGTTGCTCAGGTCTGGGACTCGATTGCACCACTACGTTGCGTCGCTCAACTGGCCGGAATTCCGGTCACAAAGGGCCAACCTGCAACTTAGCCAGTCGCCCTACAGAACAGCCGCCAGGGCGAGCAGGGCAAAGGCGATCACCAGAACAACAGCGGTGCCTGTGCCACCAATCCGGCGTTGGTTCAAGGCCAAATCACGGCGGGTTTCGGCCTGTTTGATTTGGTTCTCCGCCTGCTGCAGCTGGCTTTGCATGAAGGCGCGAGCGGCCTTCTTCTTCTCGTCTTCGCTGGCCGTCTCAGGGATCTGCCCGGTTTGAACCCCCTGCTCGATCACCTGCTCCAGCACCTTGGGGTTGTCGAGCTGGGCCTTAGCCATCTCCAACTGGCCGCGTTGGGCCTGCAGGGACTGGTTGGTCTGATCGCTCAGGCTCTGATCACCGCCGATGGTGGCGGGAACCGTGAACAGCAGGGCCAGCGCCAGAACACCACTGATCACGCACACCGTCCAACGCAGGGGCGTCGGACCGGACTGGGGATCCTCGAGCCGCGCAGCGATCAGCATCAACAGCATCCCCACCAGAGCCATCGGCGACTGGGTGATCAGGGTGGAGCTCAGCAGCTGACGGAAGCTCTCATCGCCCCAACCGTTGACCGAGAGCACCGCCAGCAATTGCAGCGCCAGCAGCAGCACCAGGGTGATCCCTAGCCAGCGCAACAAACTGGAGAAGCGTCCTGCAACTGCTGAACTCACCGGGAGGGCCTTGGAAGTTGGGCAAGCGTAGGGGCGATCAACCGAAGCCACAGCCCCTTCCGGCTGGAGAGCTGGCCAGCGCCCTCAAGGCCCAGGCCTTGGAGTTGGGCTTCAACCTGGTGGGGATTGCCTCGGCGAGGGGCAGCGAGCGGATCCGCCTGCGCAACGCCGCCCTGCAGCGCTGGCTGAGCGCGGGGCATCAGGGCGAGATGGCCTGGATGCAGGACCCCAGACGGCAAGCCATTGAGGCCTTACTGCCGGGGGTCCGCAGTGTTGTCGCGGTGGGCCTCAACTATTACGTCGATGACCAGCCTGCGCCCGGCAGCTTGAAGGTGGCCCGCTATGGCTGGGGCCGGGACTACCACCGGGTGATCGATGGGCGCCTGCGGGCCCTGGGGCGTTGGCTCGAGAGCAACCAACCGCAGAGCCAATGGCGCGCCTGCGTCGACAGCACGCCCCTGCTGGACAAGGCCTGGGCCGAGGAAGCGGGCCTGGGCTGGATCGGGAAACACAGCAACCTGATCAACCGCGACTGGGGGTCCTGGCTGCTGATCGGGCATCTACTGACCGACCTGGAGCTCCCCGCTGATGAACCCGCTACGCCCCACTGCGGGGCCTGCCGCGCCTGCCTGGACGCCTGCCCGACTCAGGCCATCACCGAGCCGTTTGTTGTCGATGCCCGCCGCTGCATCGCCTTCCACACGATCGAGAACCGGGCGGACCAGTTGCCCGCCGACATCGCCTCAAACCTGAACGGCTGGGTGGCCGGCTGCGACATCTGCCAGGACGTCTGCCCCTGGAACCAGCAAGCACTGGTCTCCAGCACCGATCCCGATCTGCAGCCCAGGCCGTGGTGGTTGGATCTCCAGGGGGCTGATGCCCTGGGCTGGAGCGACGGCGCGTGGGACGAGAAGCTGCGGGCCTCCGCCCTGCGGCGGATCAAGCCCTCAATGTGGAGGCGAAACATTGCAGCAGCCCTAGGCTGAGCGCTCGATCGCCCTGCATCGATGGCCGCGCGCTGGTTGAAGGTTCTGGCCACAGCGCCCCTGATGCTGGCAAGCCTCACTGGGACCCCCGCCAAGGCGCTGGTGCCCTACGTCGTGCTGCCCAGCGAGCGCAACCTGGAAGCCGCTGGGCTGGGCATTGCCCAAGCCGCCAGCCGACTCTTGAAATTGGGCCAGGCGGAAGAGGCCGCCAGCCTCGCGGCGCTGACCGTTCAGCTGATCCCAACGGATGCCCGGGGATGGCTGCTGCTGGCGGAAGCCCAGTTGCGTAGTGGCGAGGACGCCAAAGCTTCCGCATCGCTCGAGCAGGCGCGCAACCTGGACCCCCGCAATGCCGGGATCCTCTTTGCCCAGGGCTCCCTGGCCCTCAAAGCCAACCAACCGGCCCGCGCCGTTGAGCTGATCCGCGAAGGTCAGCGCATCGACGACAAGAACGCCGGTTCCTACTTCGATCTCGGCAACGGCTACATCCTGCTGGGGGAATCCAAAGCGGCGCTCTCGGCCTTTGAGCGGGCCTCGAAGCTGCGCAGCGACTTCTGGGAGGCCATCAACAACCAGTCGCTGGTGCTCTACGAACAGCGCAAGGACGCCGAAGCGATCCAACGCTGGCGCTCCGTCCTGGCGATTCGGCCCACGGCAGCAGAACCGATGTTGGCCTTGGCTGCGGCACTCAATGCCCAAGACCCCAGCAACGGCGAGAGCCTGGACCTGGCCAAGCGCGCCCTAGCGGGTGATCCCAACTACGTGCTGAGCAGCTATCAACAGGAGCAGCTCTGGGGCACGCGCCTGCGGGAAGCCACCAGTGTTCTGCTGGGGAACGCGAGCTTGAAGGGCGATGTGGAGCGGGCTCAGGCCAATGCCGATGCTGAGCCCGCGGAACAACCTCGGTAGGCTGAGCCGCACTTTCTGACCTCGGATGGCCAAGGCGCGTCCCGAAAAGCCGCTGCCCGACCCATCCGACGAGCGTCGTATCCAGCCGATTGAGCTGCATCAGGAGATGCAGCGCTCCTATCTGGAATACGCCATGAGCGTGATCGTGGGACGGGCCTTGCCCGATGCCCGCGATGGCCTCAAGCCCGTGCAGCGGCGCATCCTGTTTGCGATGCACGAGCTGGGGTTGACCCCCGATCGCCCTTACCGGAAATGCGCCCGCGTGGTGGGCGACGTGCTCGGAAAGTACCACCCCCACGGCGACCAAGCCGTCTACGACGCCCTGGTCCGGCTGGTGCAGACCTTCGCCAGCCGCAATCCGCTACTCGACGGCCACGGCAACTTTGGCTCGGTAGACGACGATCCACCGGCCGCCATGCGTTACACGGAAACGCGCCTGGCGCCGATCGCCAATGAGGCGATGCTCGATGAGATCGGCAGCGACACGGTCGATTTCGCCAACAACTTTGATGGCTCCCAGCAGGAGCCAACCGTGCTCCCGGCCCAGCTGCCCTTCCTGCTGCTGAACGGCTGCACCGGCATCGCCGTGGGCATGGCCACCAACATCCCTCCCCACAACCTGGGGGAGGTGGTGGATGCCTTGATTGCCCTGGTGCGCAAGCCTGAGCTGAGCGACGAGAAGCTGCTGGAGCTGGTGCCGGGCCCCGACTTCCCCACCGGCGGCGAAGTCTTGACCGGCAGCGGCCTACGCGACACCTATCTCTATGGCCGCGGCAGCATCCCAATGCGGGGCGTCGCCCACATCGAGGAGATTCAGCCGGGCAAGGGACGGCACAAGCGCGGGGCCGTGGTGATCACCGAGTTGCCCTATCAACTCAGCAAAGCGGGCTGGATCGAGAAGCTGGCCGAGCAGGTCAACGACGGCAAGATCAACGGGATCGCGGACATTCGCGACGAGTCCGACCGCGACGGCATGCGGGTCGTGGTGGAGCTGCGCCGGGACGCCAACCCGGAGAAGGTCCTGGCCGATCTACAGAGGCGCACGGCGCTGCAGAGCAACTACGGCGCGATCCTGCTGGCCCTTGTCCACGGCAAGCCGATCCAACTGAGCCTGCGCCAGCTCCTGCAGGAGTTCCTGGACTACCGCGAGCTGACGATCATTCGGCGGACCAAGCACGCCCTCAAGCGCGCGGAAGATCGCCTGGAAGTGGTCGAGGGTTTGATCACCGCCCTCAATGCCCTGCAACGGGTGATCGAGATGATCACCGCCGCACCCGATGCCTCCAGCGCCAAGGCCAGCCTGCAGGTGCACCTCGACATCAATGAGCGCCAGGCCGATGCGGTCCTCGCCATGCCCCTGCGCCGGCTGACGGGCCTCGAGCAGGAAAGCCTGCGCAAGGAGGCGGACGACCTACGCCAGGAGCGGGCCCGCCTGCGACACCTGCTGGATGAGCGTCCAGCCCTGCTCGACACGATGGTGGCGGAGTTCAAGGCCCTGAAAAAGCGCTTTGCCACCCCCCGGCGAACGCGACTGGTGGAAGGTGGCGATGAGCTGGTCGCCCAGCGCACCGCAGCCCAACGGCCCAACACGGAAGTGCTACGCCAGCGCGCCTTTGAAGGACTCCCCAGCGATGGCCGCCTGGTGATCCAAGCCG
>NZ_JAFMKL010000104.1:0-5634 GCF_017852955.1 Vulcanococcus sp. DEBay_Sum22DG08_74 | reverse complement strand
CGGCCCATGGCCTGGGAGTCGCTGGCGATGATCGAGAAGGCGCCGAGGTCGTGAAGGATGTCTTCGGCGGCGATCGTTTCGCGCCTGATCCGTGATTCTGCGAAGGCCACGTCTTCCGGGATTTTCGGGTCGAGGTGGTGGCACACCATCAGCATGTCGAGGTGCTCCTCGAGCGTGTTGCGGGTGTAGGGGCGCGTCGGGTTCGTGCTGCTTGGCAGGACGTTGGCTTCGCCGCAGATTTTGATGATGTCGGGGGCGTGACCACCACCGGCCCCTTCGGTGTGGAAGGTGTGGATCGTGCGGCCGCCGATGGCTCGGATCGTGTCCTCGACAAAGCCCGCTTCATTGAGGGTGTCGCTGTGGATGCAGACCTGCACATCCATCCGATCGGCAACGCTCAAGCAGCAGTCGATGGCCGCCGGAGTGGTGCCCCAGTCCTCATGCAGCTTGAGCCCGCAAGCGCCGGCCTGGACCTGCTCCTCAATCGCCTCTGGGGTGGAGGCGTTGCCCTTGCCAAAGAAGCCCAGGTTGACCGGCAGCCCCTCAGCGGCCTGCAACATCCGGCTGATGTGGAAGGCCCCGGGGGTGCAGGTGGTGGCGTTGGTTCCCGTCGCCGGGCCGGTACCGCCGCCGAGCAAGGTGGTCACCCCACTGGCCAGGGCCGTTTCGATCTGCTGGGGGCAGATGAAGTGAATGTGGGTGTCGATCGAGCCCGCGGTGAGGATGTGTCCCTCCCCGGCGATGGCTTCGGTGCCTGGGCCCACGACGATGTCGACCCCTGCCTGGGTATCCGGGTTGCCCGCTTTGCCAATGCCGCAGATGCGGCCATCGCGGATGCCGATGTCGGCTTTGACGATGCCCCACCAGTCGAGGATCAGGGCATTGGTGATCACGGTGTCCACCGCTCCGGCTGCCCGCGTGGTCTGGGCCTGCCCCATGCCATCGCGGATGACCTTGCCGCCGCCGAATTTCACTTCATCGCCGTAGACGGTGAGGTCCCGTTCCACCTCAAGGATCAGCTCTGTGTCCGCCAGGCGCAGGCGATCGCCGGTGGTGGGGCCGTAGGTCTCGGCGTACTGACGGCGGGAAATCCGGTAGGGCATGGGGTGTCCGTTCAGTCGAGGGGGCCGTTGATCAGGCCGTTGAAGCCAAAGACGCGTCGTCCGCCTGCGAAGGGAATCAGCTGCACTTCCCGGCTGTCGCCAGGCTCAAAGCGGATCGCCGTGCCCGCAGGAATGTCGAGCCGTTGTCCCCGGGTGGCCTCGCGGTCGAACTGCAGGGCGGCATTGGCCTCAAAGAAGTGGAAGTGGGAGCCCACCTGAACGGGGCGATCTCCGGTGTTCGCCACCAGCACCGTGGTGATGGGGCGTCCGCTGTTGAGCTCCAGCTCCCCTGGTTCGGGAATCAGTTCGCCGGGAATGAGTGCAGCCATGGCCGATCAGCGAATGGGGTCATGCAGGGTCACGAGCTTGGTGCCGTCGGGAAACACCGCCTCGATCTGGACTTCGTGGACCAGCTCAGGGATGCCCTCCATCACCTGATCTCGGCTCAGCCAGGTGGTTCCCTCGGCCATGAGTTCCGCCACGGTTTTTCCGTCCCGGGCCCCTTCGAGCACCAGGAAACTCAGCCAGGCCACCGCCTCGGGATGGTTGAGCTTGAGGCCGCGGTTCAACCGGCGTTCGGCCAAGAGGGCCGCGGTGACGATCAGGAGCTTGTCCTTCTCCTGAGGGGTCAGATGCATGGCGGGGCAGGAGCCTGATCCAGCTGATCAGAAGCCTTCACTCTGGTTCCGCGCTGGACCGTCCTCTGTTCAGGCTGAACACTCAGCCGCCTGCTCCAAGGGGTTTTCCTGAAAGGGCCAGACCCGGGGAAGCTCCGGCGGGGCTTGCCCTTGGATGGAGCGAAGTAAGGCCCAGATGCGGCAGAACCAGAACCGGGCGGCTTGGCTGGAGGGGCCGCGATAGCGGGCCACCAGGCCCTGCTCGAGGGCGCCGCAGGCCATGGTTCCTTCGAGACCAGCGCGCTGCTGGCGGCAGGCTTGGAGTAATTCTTCGATGACAGCTGGGGGGAGTGGGTCCCCGGCGATCCAGGTCAGGGAGCCGAAGACCGGCTGGGCTGCCATGCCGTGTTCCCCCGTCAGAGCTGCATCCTTGAGCTCCAGGCGATCGACCAATTCCCAGCGTCCGCCGTTGGCTCCGCTGCGGTGGATCTCCAGGGCGGAACGCCAGCAGCCCTGCTCGAGGGACTCCCCCGCGGCGGTGCGCCCCAGGCGCACGACCTCCGCTCCGAGGAAGCTGGCACCCGGTTCCAGCTCGATACGGCAGGTCTGCTCGAACAGGCCATTGGCGTAGAGCACCAGCTCCTGCGGAAGCCATTCGAGTTGGCTGCCCTGTTTGAGTTCAAACCTCAAGGCCTGCCGAGACCAGCGTCCCTGCGGTTGTTGGCGGGAGCGTCCAACGCTTCCGTAGACCTTCTGGGCTGCGACGCTGGTGAGTAGGGCCTGGCTCTGGGGTGCGAGCTGGGCGCTGATCTCGAGTTCGTCACCACCGACCAAGCCCCCGGCGGTGTGCAGGATCGGCAGCTCGCAGTGGCCACTGCTCTGCCACTGGGCGCGCTGCAATTTGAGCGGGGAGCTGGCCTGTCCTTGGTGAATGGTTCGTTCGCCCCCCGCCGAGCCCCTTCGCTCGAACTGGAGCGCGACACGTCCCCTCCAGGTGGATTGCGACTCAGCCATGGCCGCATACTCCGGTCCCGCCGGTCCGGCTTTGGTAGCAATCGCCACAAAGGTCCAGTGCGGTGGCTCGTCAGGGTGATGGCCCTCGGGTCGCCTCAGGTGGAGCAGGGTTCAGCGATCGTGTTGGTGGAGCGCCGCCCCAAGGGCGTGCTGCCGGAGCCTGGATCCCAGGCGTTGACTTTGGCGTTGACGGCGGATGAGCGCACCAGCCTGCGGGGCCATCGCCGCAGTCGCTGCGGGCGGGATCTGGTGCTGCAGCTCCCCCGTGGTGCTGCCCTGCAGCCCGGTGATCAGCTGCTGAGTGACGACGGCTGTTGGCAGGTTCTTGTGGAGGCGGCACCGGAGCCGGTGATGCAGGTGCGCAGCGCTGAGCCCCTGGCTCTGTTGCAGGCGGCCTATCACCTGGGTAATCGCCACGTGGCGATGGAGCTGCACCCCGACCGCTTGGTTCTGTTGCAGGACAGCGTGTTGGCGGAGCTGCTGCGCCAAAGGCAGCTGCAGGTGGACTGCCTGGATGCTCCATTTCAGCCGGAGGCCGGTGCCTATGCGGGCGTTCCCCATGCCCACTCCCATGGCTGATCGGCAACTGGCGCGGCTCAGGCTCTATCAACTGGTGAGTCCGGCCTTGCCGGTGGGGGCCTTCAGTTATTCCGAGGGTCTTGAGGTCTTGGTTCAGGCCGGTCAGGTCACCTCCGAGCAGGCGATGGAGGATTGGCTCAGCGCTGAGTTGCGGCGTGGTGGGGTGGCGATTGAGGCCGCAGCGCTCGCGCCCTTGATGGCGTTCATGCGCGCCTGGAAAGACGGTGAGCCGCAGGCGGAGCAGGAGCTGCGCAGCCTTGATCAGTGGTTGCTGGTGCAGCGGGAATCAGCGGAGCTGCGGGCTCAGCAGCGGCAGATGGGGCGTTCGCTCCTGCAGTTGCTGGCGGATCTGGGCTGGCCCTTGCCCCGAGCCGGAACGCTGTTGGCCTGGCCGGCTGCCTATGCCTGGGCCTGCGCGGTTTTGGAGTTGGACTCCCCGGAGGTGGAGGAGGCCTACCTCTATTCCTGGGTCGCCAACCAGCTCAGTGCAGCGGTGCGCTTGGTGCCTCTTGGGCCAACCCAGGCCCAGCGGCTGCAGTTGAGGCTCGCTCCGCTTCTCGCTCAGCGGGCTCAGGAGCTGGCGTCGATGGATCCAGAGCAGCAGTGGAATGGCGGCGTCGGTGCGGGGCTGGCCCAGCTGCGCCACGCAGAGCTCTACTCCCGCCTGTTCCGCAGTTGAGCTGAGCACAATGCTGAGAATGAATTGGCGAAGGAGATGACCACCAGTCGTCTGCGGGTTGGTGTGGCTGGGCCCGTGGGCTCGGGTAAGACCGCCCTCGTCGAGGCCCTCTGCCGGCGCCTTCGCGATCGGTTGGAGCTGGCGGTGGTCACCAACGACATCTATACCCAGGAGGACGCCCAGTTCCTGACCCGCGCTGGCGCTCTGGAGCCCGGCCGCATTCGCGGTGTGGAAACCGGGGGCTGTCCCCACACGGCGATCCGGGAGGACTGCTCGATCAATCGAGCTGCCGTCGCGGACCTCGAGGCGGCCTACCCGAATCTCGATCTGGTGTTGGTCGAGAGCGGCGGCGACAACTTGGCGGCGAGTTTCAGTCCGGAGCTGGTGGACCTCTGCATCTACGTCATTGACGTGGCCGCCGGCGACAAGATTCCGCGCAAGGGAGGGCCCGGCATCACCCGCTCGGACCTGCTGGTGATCAACAAGATCGATTTGGCTCCGATGGTGGGGGCCAGCCTGGAGGTCATGGAGCGTGACACCGAGCGGATGCGCTCGGGCCGGAGCTGGTGCTTCACCAACCTCCACAGCGGCGAGGGCCTCGAGCAGGTCGAGGCGTTTTTGTTGCAACAGCTACCGAAGTAGCCGCAGATTGGTGGCCGTTGATACGGCGCAAAGGGCGTCAAATCTCCTGGTGAATTGCCGCGAGTCTGATCAGTCTCGCAATTGCCAATTTGGTGCTTATTGCTACCCGTGAGCGCCTGCCTCGATCAATACATTCCTCGCACCGCTGAACGACGGCGGCGGCCTTCATTGATTCAAAGTTATGGCATCTCCTTTGATGCGAAAGTCTTCGTTGCGTCTGCTGACCGGTGCAACGGCTCTCGCCACTTCTCTGAGTCTGGTGGCTTGTGGTGGTGGTGATTCTGCCTCCAATGTTCAGTACGACGACACGGTCAAGGTCGGGATTCTTCACTCCTTGACCGGTACGATGGCGATCTCGGAGTCCACCCTGGTGGACACTGAGAAGATGGCTATTGATGAGATCAATGCCGCCGGTGGTGTCACCGTTGATGGCAAGAAATACAAGATCGAATACATTGTTGAAGACGGCGCGTCCGACTGGCCAACCTTCGCTGAGAAGTCCAAAAAGCTGATCGATCAGGACAAGGTGCCTGTGGTCTTCGGTGGTTGGACGTCAGCAAGCCGAAAGGCGATGCTGCCCGTCTACGAGTCGAAGGACGCGTTCCTCTACTACCCGATTCAGTACGAAGGTCAGGAGTGTTCCAAGAACATCTTCTACACCGGTGCAACTCCGAACCAGCAGTCGGAGCCTGCAACTGAGTTCATGTTCAAGAAGTCGCCTGCCGCTGGCAAGCCCTTCTTCCTGGTGGGATCCGACTACGTCTTCCCCCGCACCTCCAACACCATCACCAAGCAGCAGCTCAAGTCCCTGGGCGGCAAGGTGGTTGGCGAGGACTACCTGCCCCTGGGTAACACCGAGGTCGCTCCGATCATCGCCAAGATCAAAAAGGCGATGCCCAACGGCGGTGTGATCATCAACACCCTCAATGGTGACCAGAACGTTGCCTTCTTCAAGCAGATCCAGGACGCCGGTCTGACTCCGGCGAATGGCTACTACGTG